>JBBQAB010000273.1:0-5675 GCA_038198385.1 Propionibacteriales bacterium | reverse complement strand
GCCCGGGACGTCCTCGGGTGCAAAGATCCGGGAGTCTCCCGGGTAGGGCTTCTTCCAGTCGTGCGTCTGGTACCAGGTGTAGCGGTTCAGCTGCTCGGGGTGGGCATAGTCGGGGACTGCGCCGTTGCCGGTGAAGTGCTGGTCGTTGCCCCAGCTCTCCCACGCCTTCGCCACTGACGTCAACCGGGTGGGCACCTCCGCCGCCCTCGCCTGAGCGGCCTTGAGCTTCTTCGCGGCCGCCCCCTTGCGGCCGAGGGTGTCGAGGCCGCAGGCCGGGGGTGTGACGACACCCTCGGTCAACGGCACCTGGTTCGGGACGGCGTAGAACGGCGTGTAGTCAGGCTTCTTGGTGAAGGCGCCGTACATCGGGGTGGCCGCCGCCACCTTCTGGTTGAGCGGCTGAGATCCGAGGATCTGCTGGATGGTGCGCACCATGGTGATCTGGGAGTAGTAGGTGTGGTCGACCTTGCCGCGTTGCGCCCAGGGACTGATGATCTGGATCGGCGCCCGGTGGCCGTCCACGTGGTCCGCGCCGTTCTGGCTGTCGTCCTCGACGACGAAGATCGCCGAGTTCTTCCAATACTTGCTGTGGGAGATCTCGTCCACGATTTTGCCCACCGCCACGTCGCCGTCGGCGACCTGGGCCTCAGGGTCGGCTGTTCCTCCGGTGTGGTCGCTGGAGAGCCACATCATGTTGAGGTTCGCCGGACCGTTCTTCTCGAACTCCTGCTTCCAGATCTGGTAGCGGTAGAGGTCGGGAATGGCGGTGTCGAACTGGGGCGCGTCGTGGTTGGAGATGGCGTTCAGTGACGGGATGGGTGACTGCTCGTTCACCCGGATCGCGGGGTCGGTCAGCTGTGCGGGGTCCCCGCCCGACTCCACGCTCTTGGCGGCGCAGTAGTACTGCTGCCAGGTCGCCTCGGCGGGCTTGTTCTCGAAGGCCATGAACTCGCCGAAGTTGCGGGCCGTTTTGCCCGCCGCCTGGGCGGCCGTCCACAAGAAGCCGGAGCGCTGATGGCCGAGAACGTCGTTCTCGGTGTCGTAGCTGCGGACGTACTCGCCGGCACTCGACTCCGTGTACTCGGGGTTGTCGCCCTGCAACACCCAGTTGTGACCCTCGGCGGAGTTGGTCCCGACGTCGTAGAAGTTGTCGTAGAGGCCGAACTGCCTCGCCAGGGCGTGCTGGTTCGGCGTGACCTTGCGGCCGAACTGGGTCAGGGTCGGGTCCCCGTTGCCGCGGCTGTCGTCGCCGTAGACCTGGTCGTAGGTCCGGTTCTCCTTGACCAGCAGGAAGACGTGCTTGATGGTGGACGGGTCGCCGACGCGCGTGGGGACCGGGAGGGCCTTGGCCTTCTTCCCGTTGGCTTTGGCAACGTCGTGGGTGGTCCAGCCGTTCTGGGCGAAGACCGTACGGGTGTAGCGGGCGATCTGCTGGTCGTTGGGCAGGTCGAACCGGGTGAGCGAAGCGGTGGTGCTGTGCGTGCCGTGGCCGGTCGCCAGCACCGTCCCCTGGCCCTTGTCGAAGCTGAGCTCCGGTCCGCGGGCGTCGATCCCCCGGGTGTTGGTGACGATGACCTGGCCGTTCGCGGTGGCCACATCCGCCGGGTAGTAGTCCGTCGGCAGCAGTCCGACGTAGCCGACCGGCTCCTGGGGGCTGCCGTGGTACTGGAAGACGGCGACCGCGTTAGCCCGACCCAGGGTGACCAGCAGGTGACCGTCGTCGGTCATGGTGACGCTGTTCGGGCCGTAGCCGACCTTTGAGGACGGCCAGGGCTTGGTGTCGATCGTCTGGACCACCCGGTCGTTCTTGGTGTCGATGACCGAGACGGTGTCGTCTGAGGTGTTGGTGACGAAGACCGCGTTGTCGTGGACGAAGAGTGCGGTGGGATGCAGACCCACCTCGATGGACCTGACGCCCGCCGACGGCACCGACGTGTCGATGACACTGACCGTGCCGCTGGTCGAGGCGCCCTTGAACCAGTCGGCCGGCACCTGGGTGCCGTAGGACTCGATCGTGGTGTCACCCCGCGTGGCCTGACGGCCGCCCTCGTTGCTGACGTAGAGCTTGTTCCCGACGAGGGTGACCGCCCGCGGGGCGATGCCGACGTCCCAGGTCTGCTGGACCGCACCCGTGGCCGCGTCGAGCGCGACCACCGTGTTCTGCCCGTTGACCGGCACGAAGAGCGTGGCGCCGTCAGCCGAGAACACAGACTTCCCGGGCAGCGCCGACAGGGAGCTCAGCGGGGAGGTGGACGAGGGGGTGATGGCCTTCGCCGGCAGCGGGATCGACGTGGCGGCACCCAGGGTGCCGTCGGGGTTCACCGGGAACCGGGTGAGGCCGTTGGTCTGGGGCAGCCACAGGAACCTGCCGTCGGGGGAGTAGGTCGGGCCTTCCTGGCCGACGCTGCGGTCGGCCAGCTTCTGGTTGACCCCGGGGACGCTGCCGACCAGCCAGATCGGGGTGTAGGTGGTGAGGTCGAAGATCTGCAGGACCACGGACTTGTCGGTGCTGGTCGCGGCCAGGAAGCGCCCGTCCGGGCTGAGCGTCGAGCCCATGAACTTGCCGTACTTGGAGACCAGACGGTCGCCCAGCGGCTTGAGGACCTGGTCGGAGGAGAGCTGCAGGTTGGCGCCGTAGGTGGTGCCGACCTGGTGGTTGCCGAACACCTGCGTGCTCGCGTACGCGGCTCCGCTGCTGGCCACCGCTAGGGCGGCGAGACCGGTGACAGCGATCCGCCCCGGCCGACGGGACAGGAGGAGCCGGAGGGATCGGGGGGTCGTTGACCGGCGTTGGCGTCTGACGTTCATGGGGTCAGTCCTTTCGAGGGGGAGAAAGCAGGTCGACGGTGCTGTCGAACTGCCACAGGGGGTTGGGAGTGTCCCCGTACGGCGCCTGGACCAGGAAGAAGCCGTTGACTTCCCGAGGTCCATCGCCGTCTGCGACGTAGCGGCCATCGGCGGCCACGTCGAGCTGGTAGGTGGCGGACCCGACGGCGGTCGCGCCAGGGAGGTGCCACGAGACGACGCAGCGCCAGTCGTTGCCCGGGCCCTCGTCGGTCACCAAGGAGCCGCCCTTGTCACAGGAGGCGGTCGTCTGGAGCTGCGCCACGGTGACCTCGGGGCGGTGCAGCTGCTCGGTCTGGAGCCGGTAGAGGTGTCCGTACGTCCTCGCTAGCGACCGCTCGAGCTGGGCTCGGTCGATTCCCGACCCGGCCGGTGTGGTCGCCGTGATCAGCAGGACCGACAGGGCGGTGAGTGCCGCCAGCGGAAGAGCGCCGGCCAGCAGCGCCCGGCGGCCGGACCCGTCGTTGGTCAGGTCGGTGAAGTCACGGCGCAGGAACAGCTGGTACGCCGCCGCCGTCGCCAACGTGGCCCACGCCAGGGCGACGACCACGCCCACCAGGAGCGGACCGGTCTGCGCCTGCTCGGTGAAGAGGCCGCGCCAGGTGACGAAGGCCTGGCTGGGGAGGGCGAGCCGTACGGCGAGCGGGAGGGGCAACAGCTGGGCGAGGGCGAGCAGCACGGCGAGTGCGGCCGGTGTCGCCAGCCCCATCGGCGACCGCCCGAGCGCGACCGAGCCGAGCAGACCGACAGCGGCGAAGGCCAGGGTCGGTGCGAGCACGCAGAGCCAGGCCAGCAGCAGCCGGCCGGCCGCCCCCGCGCCGCTGAACGGGTAGCCGTCGAGGCCGGCCAGCGGCCGGTTCCCCACGGACGCGAGGCCACCGACGACGCTCGAGAGAGCCAGACCGCCGACCAGGAGCAGGATCACCGACAGGCTCGCCAGCGCTTTGGCGACGAAGACCCGACGCGTGGAGCGGACCGCGACCAGCAGGTGACGCCACGTCCCCAGCCGGTCCTCCACCGCGAAGACGTCACCTGCGACCAGAGCGGTCAGGGCCGGGAGACCCCAGCTGCACGCGAAGGCGAGAACCACTAGGGCCCCGGCCCAGCCGGTCGAGTGCATGAGCCGCCCGAACACCGTGTCCGTGGGCAGGACACTCTGGCGGCTGACCACGGCGACGAACGCTCCCGGTACGAGCCAGCAGCCCGCCACCAGGAGGCGTACGCGCCACTGCGCCAGCTGCTTGCGCACCTCGAAGCGGTAGGTCCTGAGCAGCGGTGCGGGGCGTACGGCGGCGCGGGTCGGTGCGGTGGTCGTCACCGGGGGGCCACCGCACCGACGTGGCCCGGATCCTGGTGGTCATCGGTGAGGGCCAGGAAAGCGGCTTCGAGAGGAGCCGTCACCGGCCCCAGCTCACGGATGGCGACGCCTGCGGCGACCAACCGCGCGACAAGCTCGTCCAGCGCCTCCACCGGACCGCGCAGAACGAGCTGGTCCAGGTCGGGTCGGGAGCGGGAGCTAGCGTCCTCAGCGAGCCGGATCTGCGGCGTCAGCGCCAGGACGCGGCGGGTGGCGGCGGTGTTGCTGGTACGGATCCGGTAGTCCAGGTCGCCGGTCTCCACGGCGAGCTTCTCCACCGGGCCGGAGAAGACGATGCGTCCGGTCGCCAGGATGGTGACCTCCGAGCAGAGCGCAGCCAGGTCGTCCATCCGGTGGCTGGAGAGCACCACGGCCGTGCCGGCGTCGGCCAGCCGGGAGATCACCCCGTGAACGAGCCCGCTCCCGGTGGGGTCGAGGCCGTTGGCCGGCTCGTCGAGGACGAGCAAGCGGGGGCGGGTGAGGATTGCCGCAGCCAGCCCGAGGCGCTGGCGCATGCCCAGGGAGAACCCTCGGACCCGGTCATCGGCCACGTCGCTGAGCCCCACCTCCTCCAACACCCGGTCGACGTTCCCGGCCCCCTGACCACGGAGCGACGCGAGGGCAGCCAAGTTCTGTCTCGGCGTCAGGGCCGGGTAGAGGCCGGGCCCGTCCACGAAGCCCGCCACCCCGTCCGGAACGGTCAGGCCCCGACCGACCCGGTCCCCAAGGATCTCCAGCTGGCCAGCGTCGGCGACGGAAAGACCGAGAAGGAGGCCCAGCAAGGTCGACTTGCCGGCGCCGTTCGGGCCGACCAGGCCATGGACCTGACCCTCCACCACGTCGAGGTCGAGGTGGTCCAGTGCGACCACGTCTCCGAACAACCTCGTGACGCCACGGGCCCGGACCGCCAGCCTCTGTTCCATCCCTGCGTCCCCCGATGCTGTGAAGCTCTCACCGGAAACTTAGGGAGGCGGGATGGCGTCGGAGGGACCTACCGAAGAACGGACGGCGAACGACGTATGGATTTCTTCGATAGCGCAGCAATTGCGCCCTTGGGTCCGAGCAGCAGCGAACGTCCACCGGGCTCGCAGCGCGGACGCCAGAACAGTTTCCGGGTGCCAGTACGGCAACGGCGTGCGTGATCGGGGTGTCGCACCGCTGGCATGGATCACCTGCGCGCCGCTGGACGTCGTGGGCATCGCTGCGCCGGACAGGACCGAACCGCTCGATGCTCGGTCGGTCTTTCGGAAGTACGGTGCGACGGCGGCTGCCGAACAAATGCTTGGTGTCCGCCGATACGCAAACCGTTGCTTCGACCAGCTGAGGGAGGCGTTGACGGGCTCTCACCAGGCCTCGCCGCGGATCAGCCTCCGGCGGGCACCGGTCCGGTGCTACCCCGGGGCACGAGGTGCGGCGTGGTGTCCTGGTAGTCCCGCGGCGGCTCGCCGTCGATCTCGGCGAGCAGGGTTCTGGC
>JBBQAB010000272.1:0-3172 GCA_038198385.1 Propionibacteriales bacterium | reverse complement strand
GTTGGGGCTTGCTCAAGCAGCAGGGAACAACATTCTCGGCGCCCATGTCCTAGCTGGAATGTCAGACCTGTCGGCGATCATGAAATTCCCCAGGTTGGAGGGGTTGGCGATCACCTAATTCCCCACCCGGCGATCACGTAATTCCCCATGGGGACGGCGTGCGTGTCGGTCCCGGGTCTGGTCCTCGCAAGACCACAGGCTCCGGCCTTGTTGCCCAGCAGCGAGGCGAGGAGCGAGGCGTTGGCGAGGAGGACCTTCGACATGATCGATATTGTGGAGATCTTGACCCACTGGTACGCGGGCCGGTCGCAGAACGAGCTCGCGACCAGTCTCGGGGTGGATCGCAAGACGCTGCGCAAGTACACCGCCCCGGCCCGGGCGGCGGGGATCGAGCCGGGCGGCCCGCCGATGGCCGAGGCGGACTGGCGGTCCCTGGCGGCCGGCTGGTTCCCCGGGTTGGTCGACACCCGGTTGCGGCAGGTGTCCTGGCCGGGCATCGAGTGCCACCGGGACTACATCGCCGAGCAGTTGAAGGCGGGGGTGACGGTGGCGACGATCCACCAGCGTCTCGCCGACGAGCACGGTTTGGACGCGAGCGTGGCGAGCGTGCGCCGGTGGGTGCGGGCGAATCTGCCCGAGGAGGCCCGCCGGGCGCAGGTCACGGTGCTGCGGGACTGCCCGCCGGCGGGGTCGCAGGCGCAGATCGACTACGGCCGGTTGGGGATGTGGCTGGATCCGGCCACGGGGCGGCGGCGGACGGTGTGGGCGTTCGTGATGGTGCTGCCCTGTTCTCGGCACATGTTCGTGCGCCCCACCCTGAACATGGATCAGCGGGAGTGGACCGCGGCGCACGTGGAGGCGTTCGCGTTCTTCGGCGGCGTCCCCGCCCGGCTGGTGCCCGACAACTTGAAGACCGGGGTCGACAAGCCCGATCTCTACGACCCCAAGATCAACCGGTCGTATGCGGAGCTGGCCGCGCACTACGGCACCCTGGTCGACCCCGCGCGGGCGTTCAAGCCCAAGGACAAACCGCAGGTCGAGCGCCCGATGCCGTATGTTCGGGACTCGTTCTGGCGGGGCCGCGAGTTCGACACGCTGGCCGCCATGCGCGGCGCGGCGTTGGTTTGGTGCGTCGATGTCGCCGGGGCGCGGGCGTGTCGCCCGCTGGACGGCGCGGCCCCGGCCGCGGTGTTCGACGCGGTCGAGCGCGACGCGCTGGCGGCGTTGCCGAGCGCGCCGTTCGTGCTGGCCACCTGGTCCTGCGCGCGGGTCGGCCCGGACATCCACGCCACCGTCGCCGGGACGCTCTACTCGGTGCCGTGGCGCCATATCGGGGACCGGCTCGACGTCCGCACCACCGAGTCGATGGTGCAGCTGTTCCACCAGGGGCAACTGATCAAGACCCACCCGCGCAAGGCTCGTGGCAAGCAGACCGACCTGGGCGACTACCCGCCGGAGAAGATCGCCTTCCACATGCGCACCCCGACCTGGTGTCGCCGCCAGGCCACCGGGATCGGCCCCGCCACGGTGGTAGTGATCGACGAGTTGCTCGCCGAGAACGCGCTGTTCCGGCTGCGCGCCGCCCAAGGCGTGCTCGGGCTGGCCGACAAGCACGACCCCGGTCGACTCGAGGCCGCTTGCGCGAAGGCCACCGCGGCAGGGGATCCGTCCTACCGCACGATCAAGGGCATCCTCGTCGCCGGCACCGAAACCGCCCCCGCCCCGCGGCCGGCCGGTGACGCCGGAGCGCCCGCGCACCTGCACGGACCTGCCCAACTGTTCGCCGACCCCGACCCTGCCGCCGTCGGCGCAACCGTCATCCCGCTGCCCACCGTCACCGGCCCGGCTGCCGCGGAATTGTCCACCACGACCTCCACCTCCCGCACGACCGACGCCGCCGTCACGGCGCTGACCCGCAGCCAGGACGCATCATGAGTGGCGATCCGACCGCCTCGACCCCGACGGACCAGGACCCCAGCGACCCCGCGCAGCTCGTCACCACCGCACCCGTCACCACCGGCGAGATCGCCGAGTTCCTCCGCCATCTCACCCACCTCCGTGTCAGCGGGCGCAGCGATGACCCGGCCGCGCGAGCAGCGTTCATGGCCCGCAAGACCGAGTTGTTCACCCGGCTCGCCACCGACCCGCTCACCCCGACCAGCACCCCGACAACCGAGCGGCGCACCTCATGAGCACCCAGACCAGCACTCCGATCATCGACAACAACGCACTGACCGCATCGCTGCGCGCCCTGAAGCTGGGCGGGATGCTGCAAACCCTCGACGCCCGCCTCGCCCAGGCCCGCGCCGGGGAACTCGGACACCTGGAGTTCCTGCAAGTCCTCTGCCACGACGAGATCTCCCGACGCGAGACCACCTCGATCGCCCGGCGCACACGACGGGCCCGCTTCGAGGAGACCCTCACCCTGGAAGGGTTCGACTTCACCGCCGCCCCGAAACTCCCCGCCGCGCAGATCCGCGACCTCGCCGCGCTGCGCTGGCTCCAAGCCGGCGAGTCGGTGATCCTCTACGGCCCGGTCGGGGTCGGCAAGACCCACATCGCCCAAGCACTCGCCCACCTCGCGATCCGGGCCGGCGCCGAGGCCCGGTTCATCAAGACCAGCCGCGCCCTGGCCGAACTCGCCGGCGGACACGCCGACGGCACCTGGACCCGCCGGCTGCGCGAGCTCGCCCGACCCGCCGTGCTCGTCCTCGACGACTTCGCCATGCGCGAGCTCACCCCCGCCCAAGCCGACGACCTCTACGAACTGATCAACGAACGCTCCGGGCGCTCGCTGATCCTCACCAGCAACCGGTCCCCGGTCGACTGGTATCCACTGTTCCCGAACCCTGTCGTCGCCGAGTCCCTGCTCGACCGACTGATCAACAACAGCCACCAACTTCTCATGAACGGAGCAAGCTACCGACCCCGCAAGAGACCCGGGCGCGCCGTCCCCACGGCCACCACGACGACCAGCTAAACTGACCACAATGGACCAGACCTGGGGAATTTCCTGATCGCAGCCCCTGGGGAATTACGTGATCGCCCACAGACGAGATCGTGAGGGTCTCCTACTACACCGCGCTCGTAGAAAACGATCCCGAAGGTCGCGGCCGGCAGGAGACCTACCTGGCCGCGCTGGCCGCACACAGCGGGCCAGAACTGGAGATCG
>JBBQAB010000271.1:0-2440 GCA_038198385.1 Propionibacteriales bacterium | reverse complement strand
GGTGTGGTTGTAGACCACGTCCATCACCAGCCGCTGGCCCAGGTGGTTGACCGACTGGACCATGTCGCGGAACTCGCGGGTCCGGGCGGCACCGTTCGGCCGGGTGGAGTAGGACCCTTCCGGGGTGGTGTAGTGCAGCGGGTCGTAGCCCCAGTTGAACCCGTCCTTGTTCAGGGTCGGCTTCACGCAGGCCTGCTGCTGGTCGCTGTCGGGGGCGTACGAGGGGAGGTCACAGGCCGGTGAGACCCAGGTGGCCTTGTCCTCGTTGACGGTGGACATGTCGGCCAGGGGCAGCAGGTGGAGCGTGGTCATGCCCGCCTTGGACAGCCCCTTCAGGTACTTCACCGCGTTGCTCGAGGTGTCGGTGAAGGCCTCGTAGGTGCCACGGTGCGCGGCGGGGACGGTCGGGTCGCTGATCGAGAAGTCACGCAGGTGCAGCTCGGTGATGGCCTGGTCGGCCGGCTGGGCCAGGTGCGGCTTCTTCAGCTTCGACCAGCCCTTGGGCTTGAGGTTCTTCGCGTCCAGGTCGACCATCAGGCTGCGGACGCTGTTGCGGGACAGCCCCACGCTGTACGGGTCGGTGACCAGGTTGGTCTCCACCTTGCCGGTCTCGGGGACGAAGACCTTCACCTCGTAGAGGAAGTAGCGGTCCCGCCAGCACTGCGGACCTCGGACCGACCACACCCCGCTGGCCGAGCGGGCCAGGGGGACGGTGTCCACGGCCGCGGACCTCGCCCCGGCGGTGTAGACGTGGACGGAGACCGACCTCGCGGTCGGGGCCCAGAGCGCCAGGGTGGGGCGGGACCTCTTCCAGGTGAGACCGAGCGTCTTCGTGGCGGCCCCGGCGTAGACGTCGTCCAGCACCCCGGGGATCTGCAGCCCCGCGCCGGCGACGGGGACGCCGTCGCCGTCTAGGGCGACCACGGCCACCTGTCCGCGCAGCAGTGACCTCACCGTCGCGGTCGAGACCCCGGTCAGCCGCAGCGCGGTCAGCCCGGCTTGGGCAGGAAACTCCTTCTTCAGCGCGGCGGGCAGGCCACCGCTGACGGAGGTCAGCGGGTAGGCGGTGCCGCCCGTCACACCCGTGGCGGTCACCTGCAGCCCACCCCGGGGGGCCGCGTACAGCGCGTACCGCGCGGCGCCCGGGGTGGCGCCCAGGTCCCAGGCCAGGTAGCTCCGCGAGAGCCAGAAGGCCTTCGGGCTGGTGAGGCTGGGCAGGCCGCCCGTGGCCGACACGGTGAGGACGTGGCTCGTGGCGTCGTAGCTGAACGTGGTGGGGCTGTTGTCCTTGCCCACGGTGAAGCCGATGTTGGCGCCCCCGGGCGCCCCGTCCTGGCCGTAGCTCGCGTCCCAGCTGAGGCCGAGGGTGGCCTTGACCTCGTAGTCGCCGGCCGGGATCGCGGTGGTGGTGAAGGTGAAGACCCCGTCACCGTCGACGTCCTGCAGCCAGGACCGGAGGCAGTCGGGTGACCAGTCGGCCGGGCAGCCGAGCTCGCTCTGGAAGCTGCCGGCGGCCGTGACGAGAGGGGCCGTGAGGTCGGCGGTGACCCAGTGAGTGGCGTTGTCGTAGTAGAACCGGACCGTTGCTCCCCCGGCCGGGACGACCAGGCCGATGTTGGCCCCACCGGGCTCGGCGTGCAGCCCGTAGTTGACGTCGAAGGACTGGTCAATCGCCGCTTTGTACTCGTAGGTTCCGGCGGGTAGGGCCAGGGCGAGCGACCAGACGTCGTCGTTCGTCCGTCTGGTCAGCTGCAGCTGAGCACAGTCCGGCTGCCAGTCGGCGGCGCAGCCTGCCTCGGACCCGAAGGACCCCGGCACGGAGACCGCGGTCGGCTGGGGGGCCGCCGCCACCGCCGCCCCCGGGGTGAAGATCATGAGCGGGGCCACGAGAGCCCCCAGAACCAGCAGCGCGCAGCGACGGACCCGAGACGTCATCGACTCTCCCTTGAGCGACCGGGCACCGTCGTGAGGGGGACCGGAAACGAATGGCTCCATCCTGTTGACTGGACGCGGGCTTGGCAAGCCCCCCCAACTCCCCCCGGGCAGCCTGGGGCTCAGCCCGCGGGCAGCCCGGCGGCTGGGTCGGCGTACACCAGGGCGCCCGCAGACCAGGTGGCCCAACAGGTCGGCGGCACCTCCCCGACGGCCAATGACGGCAGCCCGTCCCCGTCGAGCCGGTCCGGCCCGCAGTCCCACCAGGCCAGGTCGGCCCGGGCGCCCACCGTGAGGGTGCCGGCCCCGTCCGCGCGGGCGGCGGCGTGCGCACCCCGGGTGGCTGCGTCGAAGGCGACGGTCGGCGTCAGCCGCTCCTCGGGACGCCAGTGCTGGACGGCGGACCGTACGGTGTCCCAGCCGGCCAGCGGGGTGACCGGCGCGTCGGTGCCCAGGGCGAGCCTCACACCGGCGGCGTGCAGGCCGGCCAGCGGGTTCATGGTGTCGG
>JBBQAB010000270.1:0-4260 GCA_038198385.1 Propionibacteriales bacterium | reverse complement strand
TGGTCGGCGACGACGTCGTCCTCGGTGTCGGGGTCGTTGCTCAGCCGGGTCTGGAGCTTGTCCAGGATCTCGGTGCTCGAGCGGCCGGCGGCACGGATCAGGAAGACACGTCCGAACCGAGTTTCGTAGGCTCGGTTGGCCTCGGTCAGCTGCTGCTGGACGTCGTCGTCGAGGGCGAGGCCCGCCTGCTCTGAGCGGGACAGTCCGGCCTCGGCACTGCCGCCTCGCGCCTGCTCGCCGATCCTGGGGTGGTGGGCGAGGGCGGCCTCAAGCTCGGCGCCGGTGAAGGGGTTGGCCGCCGCCCGGGCGGTGGCGAAGAGGTCGTCCGTACGGGGGTAGGGGCGATCCTGGACGATCTCGGTGACCCAGCGGTCCACGTCCAGGCAGGGCCGGAGCAGGGCGGCGGCCGCGGCGTCTTCTAGCCGGTTGAACTCGTGCAGCCGGATCACGGGTTCCCCTGCTGGTGCAGGTCGTGGGCCGCGGGGCCGCTCGGGTCGAGGCGAGCCTCGTCGGCGTTGGAGATGGCGGCGGGGGCGGGGCCCTCGGCGAAGAGCGGACCCTCGTCGTCGCCGCTGCGGCCAACAATGTTGAAGACAATGTTCAACAAGACGGCGGTGATGGCGGCGGCGGTGATGCCGGAGTCGAAGATGACCTGGAACCACTCCGGGAACTTGCCGTAGAAGGTGGGGACGGCGATCGGGATGATGCCCATGCCGATGGCGAAGGCGACGATGACGATGTTGGCGTTGCCGGAGAAATCGACCCGGCTGAGGGTGCGGATCCCGCTGGCGGCGACGGTGCCGAACAGGGCCAGTCCGGCGCCGCCAAGGACGGGCAGCGGCACGAGCGCGACCAGAGCCCCGAGCACGGGGAACAGGCCCAGGAAGATCAGGATGCCGCCGCCGACGGCGACCACGAACCGGCTCTTGATCCCGGTGATGGCGACCAGACCGACGTTCTGCGCGAACGCGCTCAGGGAGAAGCCATTGAACACCGCAGCCACGGTGGTGGCGAGCATGTCGGCGCGCAGCCCGTTGGTCACCTGCTGCCGGTCGGCGGGCTTGTCGATCACCTCACCGATGGCCAGGATGTCGGCGGTGGTCTCGGTCATGATCACCAGCATCACGATGAACATCGAGATGGTGGCGCCGACCGCGAAGATCGGCAGACCGAAGTGGAACGGGGTGGTCAGCTGGAAGACCGAGGCGTTGGCGATCCGGCTGAAGTTGGTCAGCCCGAACGGGATGGCCACGACCGTGCCCAGCACGAGGCCGAGGAGGATGGCCACCCGGCTGAGGAAGGCGGGCAGGAAGCGGTAGATGACCACGATGATGGCCATCGTGATGGCGGCGAGGGCGATGTTCTTGGGGGCGCCAAAGGTCGGTGTGACGCCGGGGACTCCGCCGCCCGCCCACCGGATGGCCACGGGCAGCAGCGAGACGCCGATGATGGTGATGACCGTTCCCGTCACGACCTCGGGGAAGAACCGGAGCAGCCGGGTGAACACCGGCGCGATGAGGAAGCCGGCCAGGCCTGAGAGCAGCAGGGCGCCGAAGATGGCGCGCAGCCCCGCCGTGCCGCCGCCTTGGGTAGCACCCACAGCCAGCATGGTCGACACGGCGGCGAAGGAGGTTCCCTGGACGATGGGCTGCCGGGCGCCGATTTTCCACACCCCGAGGGTCTGCAGCAAAGTGGCGACGCCGGACATGAACAGCCCAGCCGAGACGAGGTAGGTGATGTCGGTGGGGCTCAGCTTGAGCGCCGTGCCGATGATCAGCGGTACCGCGACGACACCGGCGTACATGCTGAGCACGTGTTGCAGCCCGTACAGGAACATCTGCGGGGCCGGCAGCACCTGGTCTACCGGATGCTTCTCGGCCACCGCTAAGCGAGACTTCACAACCATGACACGACCTCCATTGGTCATAATGGGTTCCATTGAGCGGAACCAGACTTTCGTTGTGTGGAATTTACGAAGATTGCGGCAGATTGTCAACTCACCGGCCGTGGGGGCGCTCCTGGGGGCAGGTACGGGGTTCGTTGACGTCGTCGGTCCTACCGAGCGTGTACCGAACCGTCCCCATTCGCCCGCCCGGATCGACCCGAGAGGTTGGCAGCAGGAGGCATACCTCCTTCTCGCCGTTGACCACTGTCGCCCCCGGCGCCTCCGCCGGAGATCTCCCCACGCGACCTTCGGTGGCGAGATCGAGCTCCGCGCCTGCGCGTGGGGCCTATGGCTGATCTCTCGGGCCGAAAGAAGCGGGGTGCTCAGATGAACTGGCGGCTGAGCCGGGCGTGCCGGTTGACGTCTTTGTAGAGCAGGTAGCGGAACGGTCCGGGGCCGCCGGCGTAGCAGGCCTGGGGGCAGAAGGCCCGCAGCCACATGAAGTCGCCTTCCTGCACCTCAACCCAGTCCTCGTTCAGCCGGTAGACGGCCTTGCCCTGCAGAACGTAGAGCCCGTGCTCCATCACGTGGGTCTCGGCAAAGGGGATGGAGACGCCGGGTTGGAAGGTGACGATGTTGACGTGCATGTCGTGCCGCACGTCCTCCGGGTCGGCGAACCGGGAGGTCGCCCAGCCACCGTCAGTACCGGGCATCGCGATCGGCTCCACTTCGTCGTCAGAGGTGACGAAAGCCTCAGGGGCGTCGAGGCCCTCGACGGCCTCGAAGATCTTTCGGACCCAGTGGAAACAGGCGGTGTCGCTGCCCGTGTTGTGCAGGGTCCATGTCGACCCGGCCGGCAGATAGGCGTAGCCGCCGGTCTTCAGCTGGTGCTCGTCCTTACCGATGGTGAGCAACAGTTGCCCCTCGACGACGAACAACACGGCCTCGGCCTGCGGGTCGAGCTCGGGGCGGTCGCTACCCCCGCCGGGGGACACCTCGACGATGTACTGGGAGAACGTCTCGGCGAACCCGGACAGCGGCCGGGCTAGCACCCACAGGCGCGTCTCGTCCCAGAACGGCAGCTTGCTGGTGACGATGTCGCGCATGGTGCCGCGCGGCAGGACGGCGTAAGCCTCGCGGAACATGGCCCGGTCGCTGAGCAGTTCCGTTTGGGCGGGGTGGCCGCCGTGCGGGGCGTAGTAGGTGCTGGTCACGTGTGCACTCCTTGGTGTGGTGTGGTGTGGTGTGGTGTGGTGTTGGTCGGTTTCCGGCCCGGTTCCGGGTAAGGATGAGGTGGGCCTCAGGTGCTGGTGCGGAGGGTCTCGGTGTCCGAGTGGGGACGGGCCAGCGTCGCGAGCTGGGTCGCGTCCAGGTGGGCGCTGGCGGTCAGCTCGGACTCCCCGACGGCCCCGCAGGCGTAGCCGCGGTAGAGGTAGCGGGCTAGGGCACGCGCGGTCGCGGGTTCGTCGAGGATCTCCGATCCGGTGTTGCCGACGTAGTCGGCGAGCCGGCGGGCGGCCCGGGGGAACGCTTCCCGGTAGAAGGCGAAAGTCGCGAGATACCGGGTGGGGAGTTGACCGGGGTGGAGGTCCCACCCTTGGTAGAAGCCGCGCTCCAACGCCCGCCGGACCAGGTCGTAGTGCAGCCGCCACGCCGACCGGATCTGATCCGGCGAGCCGACGGGCAGGACGTTGGTGGACCCGTCGGCCACGTGCACCCCGGTGCCGGCGGCGGCGAGCTGCATGACCTGCTTGGCGTGGTCGGCGGCTGGGTGGTCGGCCGCCTGGTACTCGGCGGCGATCTGCAGCGAGGCGCTGTAGTCGTAGGTGCCGTAGTGCAGCGAGCTGACCCGGCCATCGCCAGCGTGGATCGCGGCGGCGACAGGCGCCCGTCCGTCCGCGCCGAGAATCAGCTGTGGGGTCTCCACCTGGATCTCGAACCGCAACCGGCCCGCGGGCAGCTGGTGTCTGGCTTCCAGGGCCTGGCACACCCGGACCATCGCCTCGACCTGGCTGACCGTGCTCACCTTCGGAAAGGTCAGCACCAGACCGACCGGCAGCTCGGCTCGCCGCTCCAGCAGCGCGGTGAGGAACAGGTCGAGGGTGCGGATGCCGCGCCGGCGGGTCGGCGCCTCGAAGCACTTGAACCGAATTCCGAAGAACTCCGGTGCGACGTGGGCGTCCTCGGCCTCGCCCAGCAGTGTCGCCGCCCGGACGGTGTCCGCGTCCTCACCTTGCTGGCCGCGGTCACCGTAGCCGTCCTCGAAATCGAGGCGGAGATCTTCGATCGGGTCGGTCGTCAGCTTGGCGGTGACCCGATCGGCGATGTGTTCGGTGAGCTCGGGGGTGAGTCCCAGCTGAGCACACAGGGCGGCC
>JBBQAB010000269.1:0-4054 GCA_038198385.1 Propionibacteriales bacterium | reverse complement strand
GGGTGCACGTGCTGAACAATGCGGCGCTGATCGCCTGTGCCCTGGGCGTGGGTGCGGACGACTTTGCCGCGGGCATTGGTCTGGCTGTGATGGCCGGCTGGGACACCGACTCCAGCGGTGCCACGGTCGGGTCCGTGCTCGGCGGGCTGCGCGGCGAGGAGGGGTTGCCGCCGAGCTGGACGGGCCCGCTGGACAACCGGATCGCCACCAGTCTGCCCGGCGGCGAGCAGTGGATCGACGCCTTGGTGGGGCGCACGTTGGCTCTGGTCCCGTGAGGGCGACGCCGAACCACGCGGTCGGGGAGCGGGGAATGGACCCGCTGCGTCCCCGTCCTGTGGACCAGCCCACGAAGGTGGACCTCGACCACCCGGACTGGGCGGCGATGGACACCGCCAAGATCATTGCGGCCCCGGAGGACCCCGCCGACTGGCCGCGCTGGCGGACGGTGCTGGCTCAGTGGCGGGCGGGCGCGACCAAGCGGCAGGGGTACTCGACGGCCGCCTACACCGCACCCGAGGGCCGCTGGGCCCAGCGGTGCTTTGCGGTGGCGCAGATCTGGTTATGGGACGAGCTCCTCTACGACGTCGACGGCGATCGGTTCACCCCGCAACGGCTCCTCGACGACGCCGAGGCCCGCTTCGGCGGCTTCGACGGGGTGGTGCTGTGGCACGCGTACCCGGTGATCGGGATCGACGACCGCAACCAGTGGGACTTCTATCGCGACGTGCCGGGCCTGGCCACGCTGGTGCGGGACCTGCAGGCGCTCGGGGTCGCGGTCTTCCTCGACTACAACCCCTGGGACACCGGGACCCGCCGGGCAGGGTCGGACGCCGACGAGCTTTCCGCCTTGGTCGCCGGGCTGAGGGTGGACGGCGTTTTCCTCGACACGCTTGCCGACGGCGAGCCGGCCCTGGCCGCGGCGCTGGAGGCTGCCCGGCCCGGCATCGCCCTCGAGAGTGAGTCGACGCTGCCTCTGGCCCGGTTGGGAGAGCACCGGCTGTCCTGGGCGCAGTGGTTCGCCGACTCGAAGGTCCCCGGCGTCGTCCGCAGCCACTACGTGGAGCGGCGGCACGTGCAGCACCACGTACGCCGCTGGAACCGCAGCCACGCCGAGGAGCTGCAGTCGGCGTTCCTCAACGGCATTGGCGTGATGGTCTGGGAGGTCGTATTCGGGGCGTGGGTCGGATGGAACGACCGGGACGCCGCCACGCTGCGCCGAATCCTGGCCGTCCAGCGGGCCGCCGCACCGCTGCTGCAGGAAGGCGAGTGGACACCGCTCGCCTCCTTGCACCCCGCCGCCGCCCAGTCACTGGTGTACGCCTCGGTCTTCGCAGCCGACGGGGTCAGCCTCTACGCGTTGGTCAACCGGGGTGGCACCGGTTACGACGGGCCGATCCTTCCTCCGGGCCATCTGGACCGGATCGTGCTGGCGGCCGACCTGGTCCCGGTGGCGGGCGTGGGCGTCTGCATCACCCTCGAACCGGGAGCCTGCCTTCCCGACTGGGTGGCCCCGCTGGCGGGTCTCCTGGCCCAACTGCCGGTGGGCGGTTCCGCAGCCTTCCCGTACCGCGAGTCGGTGCTGACGGTCCCCGGCCCCAGCGTGCAAAGCCGGCCCGCCGGGGGCGCCGTTGTCGTGCCGGCCGGGCAGCATCGGCTCACGGTGCGCTACCGCATGCGCGAGACCGGCCTCTACGACGAGGCGCCCTTCGTCGAGGAGTGGAAGCCGTTGCCTCCGCGGCTGCACGACCTTCGCACCTCCGAGCGTGTGCTGGTCCTCGACCATCCGGTCGCGGTGGCGAGCGCCGAGGTGACTCGGGCCGAGGTCGAGCGGTTCGTCGCGGTCGCCGGATACACGCCGCGTACGCCCCACCGTTTCCTGGCCGGAGCGGGCGACGTCAGCGATCCCGCGACCTTCGTGGACCTCACCGACGCCCGCGCGTACGCCCGGTGGGTCGGGGCGCGCCTGCCGACCGAAGACGAGTGGCAGGCGGCCGCCGAGCGGGCCGGGGTCGGCTGGCACCCCGGTCGGCGGGTCTGGAACTGGACCGAGAGCGAGCACACCGACGGTCGTACCCGCTACGTCCAGCTGAAGGGCGGCAGCGACTACCTCGCCCGCGGGTCGGAGTGGTACTTCGAGGGCGGTCCTCAGTCCCCGGACCTGACCGCGAAGCTCCTGCTGCCCGGACTCGGTCTGGCCCGGTCGGCCACGGTCGGCTTCCGACTGGCCTGGGACCTGATGGAGGGGGAGCGTGCGCATGAGGAGCAGTGAGGAGACAGCGAGCCCAGACGGACCGCTGGCCGACCTTCGGGTGGTCGACATCGCCACCTTGTTCGCCGGACCACTGGCGGCCACCCTTCTGGGGGACTTCGGCGCCGAGGTGACCAAGGTCGAGCACCCACGAAGACCGGACGGGGCTCGCGGCCATGGGCCCAGCAAGAACGGCGTCGGGCTCTGGTACGCCACCATCGGCCGCAACAAGTCGACCATCACCCTGGACCTCTCCGTTCCGGCAGGTGCGGAGGTGCTGCGGAGGTTGCTCGCCGACGCCGACGTCCTGATCGAGAACTTTCGTCCGGGAACCCTGGAGCGCTGGAACCTGGCTCCGGCCGATCTCCTCGCTCTCAACCCCGGACTGGTGATCGCCCGGGTGACGGCGTTCGGCCAGACGGGCCCGTACGCGCCACGGCCCGGCTTCGGGTCGCTGGCCGAGGCGATGAGCGGCTTCGCCGCCGTGACCGGGGAGGAGGGTGGCCCGCCGACGCTGCCCCCGTTCGGACTCGCGGACGGCATCGCCAGTCTGGCCACGGCGTTCGCCGTCCTCGCCGCCGTCCGTTCCCGGGACCGCACCGGGCTGGGCCAGGTGATCGACCTGGCCATCCTCGAGCCGATCCTGTCCATGCTGGGTGGCCAGCTCACGGCCTACGACCAGCTCGGCCTGGTGCAGCAGCGGCACGGCAACCGCTCGGTCAACAACGCCCCGCGCAACTGCTACCGGACCGTGGACGACAACTGGGTAGCGGTGTCCACCTCCAGCCAGTCGATCGCGGAACGGGTCCTGCAGCTGGTCGGGCACCCGGAGTACCTGCTCGAGCCCTGGTTCGGCACCGGAGCGGGCCGGGCCGAGCACGCCGACGAGCTGGACGAGGCCGTGGGCTCGTGGATTGCCGCTCGCCGCACCAGCGAGGTCGTCGCGTCGTTCACAGCAGCGCAGGCGGCCGTGGCGCCCATCTACGACGTACGCGGCATCGTCGCCGATCCCCAGGTCCAGGCCCGGGGAACGGTGCTGACGGTCGAGGACCCGGTGCTCGGGCCCTTGCAGATGCAGAACGTGCTGTTCCAGCTGTCCGGCACCCCCGGCGCGGTCCGCTGGACGGCCCGGCCGCACGGCGCCGACACGGCGGACGTGCTAGCCCGGCACGGGTACAGCTCCGACGAGGTTGACGCGTTGCGTCGGCAGGGGGCCATCTGATGGCGAACGCGCCCGTCCTGGTCGCCCTCTACGTCCCCGGGGACCGGCCGGAGCGGTTCGTCAAGGCCTTGGCCGCCGGAGCGGACCAGGTCATTCTCGACCTCGAGGACGCCGTCAGTGCGGAGCGGAAGGATCGTGCCCGGGCTGCGGTGGCGGACCTGCTCGCCGGCTCGGTGCCGGGTCGGGTCGCGGTGCGACCAAACGGTCCGGGGACCCCCTGGCACGAGGACGACCTGGCGATGCTCGCCCACGCGCCCCTACGAGTCGGGCTCCGGCTACCCAAGGTGGAGGGGCCGGGGGACGTCGACCGGGTTCTCGAGCGTCTCGGTGGCCCTGGCGAGTGCCCGCCGCCCGAGCTGACCTGCCTGCTGGAGTCGGCGCTGGGGGTTGAGCAGGCGTACGCCGTGGCCGCCCACCCGGCCGTCACCGCGATCGCACTCGGGGAGGCTGACCTGCGGGCCCAGCTGGGTATCGACGCCGAGACCGGCATGGACTGGCTGCGGGTGCGGTCGGTGGTGGCCGCCCGGGCCGCCGGCCTGCCCCCGCCGGCGATGGCGGTCTACCCCCGGCTCGACGACCCCGAG
>JBBQAB010000268.1:0-14076 GCA_038198385.1 Propionibacteriales bacterium | reverse complement strand
GAGTGGCTATGATCTTCCGGCGCGGTTAAGTAGACACACAACAAAAGACACGCAGCCCGCGCGGGCTGCGTGTCTTTTGTTGTGTGTCTACTTAACCGCGCCGGAAGATCATAGCCACTCGACCGAAGTCCAGGCGAGCGCCGTCTTCTAACCTTTCGCGCACGTGGGCCGGAAGCCGCTGGCCGTCCAGCTTGGTGTAGTTGGTGGATTGAAGGTCTTCCACGAAGTAATCACTGCCGATGTGGAGCAACCGGGCATGGCGGCGCGACACGCCCCCGTCCTCGCCCCCGTATGGCGTGAGGTCAACGTCCGGGAAAATCCCGCTGCTGGGGTCCTCGCGTCCCACCGTTATCTCTTCTTGTTCGGGCAAGGGCAGTTCCGCGCCGGTGGCTATCACCACCAGCCGCGCCATGCTGGTCCCTGGTGGGGGCGCAACCCCAGGCATCTCCTCAGCCCCCAGCGTCCCAGCTTGTGGAAACCCTGCCGGTTCCACAGCCGTTATACTACCCGCACCCGTATACGAAGCGGCTTCCTCCGCGGAAGGTGCAGCCTCACCCACGCTGGCGGCTTGCGCCGGAGAGCTTGCCGTGCCCATGTAGGGCGCAGGAGACGGCTGCTCGGCGGGCATGGCGGCTCTGGTTGCCTCGCTTGTAGCGCCTTGCGCTGCGCTCTCAAGGAGCGACCTGAGGCTACCCATTGCCTGGCCGAAGCCTGTCCAGTCCCCACGCGACATCGCCTGCTGGGCCTGATCAAATTGGTTCAGCGCGTTGCGGCCCCACTCCACACCCGGTCCTCCCACGCTGACCGGCGTTTCTTCGGTAGCTGTAGGGGTAGGGGCGCCAACGGCTTCCCCGGTATCCGAGTAGCTCTCCATCACAGGAGCGGCTCCGCTTTCGCCTTCGGGGGCGATGGGCACGACATCGGGCATATCTGCTTGTTCAGTGTCAGCCGCTTCTGCTTGCGGCGCGCCGCTGGTTGCCTCCATGCTGTCAGGGGTGGGCGCGGAGATAGTGTCCTCCGTCGCAGGCACGTCCAGGGCCGCATCTTCGGTTGGGTAACTGGGTCCCCCCGACGACAGGCCGCCGGAAGTGTCGCTCATTAGCCCTCCCGACTGGCGGGTATCGGCGCTATCGGTCGTGCCGTGCGCCTCGGCCATCGCCCCGGCGGGCATGGCAGGCACAGCCGCCTCGCTGTCTGACTGGCCGTTTGAGCTAGCGTTCTCCGCCTCGTGCATTGGGCCGCCGACGGTGTCTGCGTTTGCTGCGGTGTCCGCGCCACTGAGCCGCGCCCCGCACTCGTCGCAGAACATATAGTCTGGCGGGTTCTCGTTTCCACAATTAGGACATCTCATTCTTTTTCTCCTCGTCGTGTGTTTATTACAAGCCAGGCAGGGGAATCTCGACACCCACCAGGGCCAAAACAATCCAGGCCGTCGCAGCCACCTCAGCGGTGAGCAACAGCAGCGCCACCGTCCAGCCGAAAGCCTTCCTCACCCATGATGGCCGGGCTGTCGCCCGCACCTCGATCTCTTCCGCGCCTCCCGCGCTCTTTACCAGCAGGCGTCCCGTGCTAGCCTTCTCGGCGGGCACCAGCAGGCGCACCTGGGCCGCCCACAACCACATCGCGCCCTCAACAAGGAGCAGTCCGCCTACTACCGCCGCCAGCCCGTACAGCAGCGTCCTGCCGAGCGAGCTTGCCACTAGCAGCAGTAGCCAGAACCAGCATCCAATAAACGGCAACCAGCCGCGCGTCCGTGCCCATATAATAGCGAATAGATTGGGTACTTGCAACTCGGTGCGCCCGAACGGCAGCCGGTTCTTCCTGACCTTCACCTCCAACGTTACTGCGTTGCCCTGGAAGGCGTGCGGGTTGTAGGCAATCCAGGGCTGGCTCGACACCACCGTGCCCTTGAGTGGCTCGCCCTTCGCCGACCGCACCGATATTTTGCGCCCCGGCTTGCTGTTCCACCTGACCTCGCCCAAATCCACCAGCCGATCCGAGACCACGAGCGCGGATGCGGGCGCTTGCTCCTGCTTCTTGCTCTGCTTGCGCTCGGCTGGCTTGGCCGGGGCGCGCAGAGTCGGTTCGGGCACCGAGCCTGTATGCGTCGGCGTGTGGATTTCCGTAGCTGAAGCGGCCTGCATGGCTGCTGCGGATGCCGCCTGGGCAGCTATTGTCGGCTGCTTGGGCTGCGAGACGGCCTGGGACCGCTTCTTCTGGGTCTTCTGCTGGCTCGCGCCGTTCGCAGAGGGCATTACCGTCGTGCGCGGCTGCAACTCAATGGGCACGGGCGGTGCGGTGGGAGTAGTAGGCGCGTTGTGCGTGGAAGGCACCTGCTGGTTCTGCTGGGGCGCAACCTCTTTCGCCGGTGTGCCGGGCAGCCATATACCCAGCGCCTGGGCGAAGCTGTCTATCGTCGTAAAGCGGCGAGTCGGGTCCAACTCCAGCGCCCTTTGCAACGCGCTCTCCAATCTGGGCGAAATAACCAGGTTATAGTGCCGGGCGGGCAGCCAGTTGAAGGGGTTGAGGCTTGGGTCGTGCTTGGTAGCCAGGTAGTGTAAGGTGGCGGCCAGCGCGTAAATGTCCGAGCGTTGGTCGGTCTGCCCCTTGCCATACTGTTCGGGCGGCGCGTACCCCGCGGTGCCGAACGCCTCGGTATCGCGCGCCTTGCCCGACCTATGGAAGCGGGCGATGCCGAAGTCTATCAACTTTACCCGCTCGGTCCCCTCCACCAACATGATGTTAGAAGGCTTGAGGTCGCGGTAGATGATAGGTGGGTCTTGCGCGTGCAGGTACTGTAGCACATCGAAAAGCTGTCGCGCCCACACCATAATCCGCTCTTCGGGCAAGAATCCAGGCGTGCCCTCGATGACGTTGAGAAGCGTGCTGCCCGGTATGAACTCCATCACCAGGAAGTACTTGCCCTTCTCCTCGAACGTCTCGACGACCTGCGGGAGATTGGGGTGGTGCAAAGTGGCAAGCATCTGCGCCTCGCGCCTGAAGTCGGCAATCGCCTGCGTGCGCTCGGAGGGAGGGAGCGCCGCCGGGCTGATCTCCTTCACCGCCCATCGCGCGCCCGGCGCTGTAAGGTCGCTGCTCTCGTATACCGCGCCCATCCCGCCCTGCGCGACCTTTCGCATTATGCGGTAGCGCCGCTTGAGCAGTGTTCCGTAAGGCAGGTTGCCCGACACCTCCGGCGCAAGCTCGTGCGTCGGCGTCGAGGGGGCGCTGGGCGGTGCGCTTGCATAGGGTAAGACATACGGTTGGACGTTAGAGACCGCTTTCAGCCTATACCCGCAAAAGGCGCAAAATACCGAGGCCGAGCGATTAGTGCGCTTGCACACAGGGCATATCGGCCCGCTCAACCCTTCAGCCGTAGCCACAGCAGGCCCAGGCTTGGCCGGAGCCATTTCGGCCCCCGCCAAAGGCGCACCGCACACGTCGCAGTTACGCGACCCCTGCGGATTCATCTTTCCACAAACCGGACAGATCAGCATTTCAATAGGTTATACGTTTGGCGGTTGGTGTTCGTTGCGTGATGCGTGAACGGTGGCGATTTCTTTAGCCGACCGTCTTTCCGTTGTCATTCCGAGTGAAACGAGGAATCACTATCCTTAGCACTGACTTGGCTAGCACTTCCCTCTCTCCCAAACACTCTACTATCCCCAACTGATTCCTCGCTCTGCTCGGAATGACAAGGGTGAGGGGGTCGGCTAAAGAGGGCTTCGGTACTGGGGTTCACTCCAGCCTCTGAGTCAACCTTCGCGTCGCGTAGCGTAGCTCTTTCGCGCCTTCGGCAGACACCTCGCCGCCCTGCTCTAGCCGCGCGGCTTCGGACTCGGCAGCCTGGGCAAGAGCAGGCTCTCCGGCGGTGAGGAGGCGGGTGGCGGCGGCGCGCAGCTTCTGGGTGGCCGCCGGTATGTTGCCCGCGGCCATATCGTCCAGCGCCCTGGTCTGCAAGGCGTAGGCTATTACCCGCTCGACGACGTTCATCACGGCAGGGTTCGGCTCCTCGCGCCGTTTCGACGCCGAGTACGTGGCCCTGAAGAAGCTCATCACCGACGGCCGGCTGGGCAACCCGCTGGTCGTGCACTGCACGCACCGCAACCCGACCGTGCCCGCCCACTTCGACTCCGAGTTCATGATCCGCGACTCGGTGGTGCACGAGGTCGACGTGACCCGCTTCCTGCTCGACGAGGAGATCACCAGCGTCCAGGTCCTCAAGGGGGTGGCCACCCGGGCCGCGCCTGAGGGCACCAGCGACCCGATGGTCGCGGTCTTCGAGACCGAGTCCGGCCGTCTCGTCACCGACGAGATCTACGTCCGGACCGGGGTGGGCTACGAGGTCCGGACCGAGGTGGTGGGGGAGAGCGGCAGCGCCACCATCGGACTGGACCAGAACGTGCTGGTCAAGACGACCGACGGTCGCTGGGGCGGGGCGATCACGCCGGGCTTCGTGGAGCGGTTCGCGGTGGCCTACGACGTGGAGCTGCAGCGGTGGGTGGACGCGGCACGACGCGGCACCATCGACGGGCCCGGCGCCTGGGACGGGTACGCCGCGGTGGCAGTCTGTGAGGCCGGGGTCGAGGCCGTCCGCACCGGCGCGAAGGTCGCGGTGCGGATGGACATCCGGCCGCGCTTCAGCACGAGCAACTGCTCAGCCCATCCCGACGTGAGGAACTAGCCATGGCCACGACGCTGCACCACTGGAAGAACGGCGCCCCCTTCGAGGGCACCTCCGGACGCTTCTCCGACGTCACCAACCCCGCCACGGGTGAGGTCAGCGCCCAGCTGGCACTCGCCTCCGAGGCCGACGTCAGCGACGTGGTGGCGGCCGCGGCCGCCGCCTTCCCGGGGTGGCGCGACACCTCACTGGCCCGCCGGACGCAGGTGCTGTTCTCGTTCCGGGAGATCCTGAACGCCCGGAAGTCCGAGCTGGCCGCTCTCATCACCGCCGAGCACGGCAAGGTGCTCTCCGACGCCGAGGGGGAGGTCAGCCGCGGCCTGGAGGTCGTGGAGTTTGCCTGCGGCATCCCCCACCTGCTCAAGGGCGGGTTCACCGAGAACGCCTCGACCAAGGTCGACGTGCACTCGGTCCGGCAGCCCCTCGGGGTCGTCGGCATCATCTCGCCGTTCAACTTCCCGGCCATGGTCCCGATGTGGTTCTTCCCGATCGCCATCGCGGCCGGCAACACCGTCGTGCTCAAGCCCAGCGAGAAGGTGCCCACCGCCGCGCTGTGGATGGCCGAGGTGTGGAAGGAGGCCGGTCTGCCCGACGGCGTCTTCAACGTCCTGAACGGGGACAAGGTGGCCGTCGACGGTCTGCTCACGCACCCCGACGTGGCCTCGATCTCCTTCGTCGGCTCGACCCCGATCGCCCGCTACGTCTACGAGACCGGCACCACCCACGGCAAGCGCGTGCAGGCGCTGGGCGGGGCCAAGAACCACATGCTCGTCCTCCCCGACGCCGACCTGGACCTGGCTGCGGACCAGGCCGTCAACGCGGGCTACGGCTCCGCCGGCGAGCGCTGCATGGCCATCTCCGCCGTGCTCGCGGTGGGCGAGATCGCCGACGAGCTGGTCGCCAAGATCCAGGAGCGTACCGTTGGGCTCAAGACCGGCGACGGCACCCGCGGCGCTGACATGGGCCCGCTGGTCACCTCGGTGTCGCGGGACCGGGTGGCCGGCTACATCGACGCCGGTGAGGCCGCCGGGGCGACCCTGGTGGTGGACGGCCGGGCGCCGCAGGTCGACGCCGACGGTGCGGGCTTCTTCGTCGGCCCGACGCTGTTCGACCACGTCACCACCGACATGAGCATCTACACCGACGAGATCTTCGGTCCGGTGCTCTCCGTCGTCCGGATCGACAGCTACGCCGACGGCGTCCAGCTGATCAACGACAACCCGTACGGCAACGGGACCGCGATCTTCACCAACGACGGCGGCGCGGCCCGGCAGTTCCAGAACGAGGTCAAGGTCGGCATGATCGGCATCAACGTGCCGGTGCCCGTGCCGATGGCCTACTACTCCTTCGGGGGCTGGAAGAGCTCGCTGTTCGGCGACACCCACGCGCACGGCACCGAGGGTGTGCACTTCTTCACCCGCGGCAAGGTCGTCACCACCCGGTGGCTCGACCCCAGCCACGGCGGCCTCAACCTCGGGTTCCCGCAGAACACCTGAGCCCCCGCGCTGGGGAGGTGATGCCAGCCCGGTCCGGCCCCGCTCGTCCCGCGCGACGGGCGACCGGGCCGGCCCGCCGGCGTCACTCCAGGGTCGCGAAGATGTCGTCCAGCAGGGGGCCGGGGGTCCGCCCGACCTCGACGAACCACTCCGTGCCCAGCAGCCGGCGCAGCAGCCACCGGGGCAGCAGCAGCAGCAGCGCGACGGTCCGGAGGCCCTCGTCTCCGGTGGTCTGGCTGGTGTGGGCCTGCAGGGCGATCCGCTTGGTGGCCACGTACGCCCGGACGTCGACCCGGTGCGTGAGCTCGGGCCGCGGCGTGTAGGCGGTCGCGTACTCCTGCGCCCGGACCGAGGGCAGCAGCCGCGGGATCGCCGACGCCACCCGGACCAGCGGGCGGATCAGGTCCCGGTCGATCGTCGCCTCCAGCACGAGCCGGGTCCCGGCCAGCTCGGCGGCGCGCCGGCCGACCCGGTGCACCTGGACGTGGTCGGGGTGGCCGTAGCCGCCGGCCGCGTCGTAGATGGTCAGGGCGTCGGCGCGCTCCCGGCGGAGCACCTCGACCAGCGGCGCCGCGGCGACGTCGGGGTCCATCCGGCTGAAGGCGTCCGCGGGCGCCTGCGTACGCCAGCCCGAGTCCACGAACCCCAGCCGCACCACCTCGGCGCAGCCGAGGGCGGCCGCCGCCCCCTCCAGCTCGCGAAGCCGCCGCTGGGCCAGCCCCCCGTCGTGCTGGTCGGTCGACGCGAGCCCGGCCGACCCGTCGGTGGCCACCACGAGGACGACCCGGTGACCCTCGGCGGCGGCCCGGGCCAGCGTCCCGCCGGTGAACAGGACCTCGTCGTCGGGATGGGCGTGGAACGCGACCAGGGTGTACGACACCCCCGAAGCATAGGAACGTCGTTGGGCGTGCTCTCAGGCAACGCGCGGCATGATGTTGTCGGAGAGAACTCAGAGGAGGCGGGGATGCAGGCACGGCAGTGGGGGCGGATGACCGTCTCCGTCCTGCTGTCGGCGGCCGCGATCTCCCTGGTCGCCCTGGTCCCGGCGGCCGCGGGCACGACCTGGACCAGCGTCCTGGACTCCCTGCAGGCCGTCTCGTGGCTGAGCCTGACCCTGCTGACCGCCCTGTGGTTCGTCGGGCTGGCCTGCTACTCGACCTCCTTGGCGGCCTCGCTGCCCGGTCTGTCCAACCGACGGGCCCTGGTCCTCAGCCTGACCGGGAGCGCGGCGGCCAACGTGCTGCCGGTGGGCGGTGCGGCCGGAATCGGCCTCAACTACGCCATGATCCGCCGGTGGGGCTTCAGCCGGGCCGGGTTCGCCGCGTACACGACCACGACCAACGTGCTTGCCGTGCTCACCAAGCTGACCGCCGTGGCGGTGGCCGCCGTGGCTCTGGCCGTCTTCGGTGACACCCGGCTGCTGTCGCCCCAGATGGTCGGGCTCGGCCTGGCCGCGCTGGTCGTGACCCCCGTCCTGACCGCCGCGGTCCTGAGCCCGCAGCTCGGGGCCCGGCTGGGGCGGGGGGTGGACCGCCTGGCCGCCGGCGTGGGTCGGCTGCTGCGCCGTACGCGGAGAACCCGCCTGGGCGTACGGCTGCCTGAGCTGTCCCGGACCACGGGGGCGCTGCTGCGGGCCGAGTGGCCGACCATGACGCTGAGCAGTGCGGCGTACGTGGGGGGCCAGGCGGCCCTGCTGTGGTGCTGCCTGCACGTTGTCGGCCTCGACCTGCCGGCCGAGGCCATCGTGGTCGGCTACGCAGCCGACCGGCTTCTGACGCTGCTGCCCATCACCCCGGGTGGGGTCGGGGTCGTGGAGGCGGGAATGACCGCGGCGCTGGCGGCGTTGGGCGGACCGGCAGAAGGTATCGCGGCCGGCGTGCTGCTCTACCGGGGTTTCACCTATCTCCTGGAGATCCCCGTCGGGGGCGCGCTCACCGCGGCCTGGCTGCTGCAGAACGGGGTCCGCACCGGGCGGACCTCCCTCACCTCGGAGCAGGAGCCTGCCGCATGAGAGTCCTGCACGTGTCCGACGTCTACCTTCCCCGCCTCGGAGGGATCGAGCTCCAGGTCCACGACCTCGCGGCCCGGCAGCGACAGGCCGGTCACGAGGTCCAGATCCTCACCGCGACCCCGGTCGGGCCCGAGCCGCACCGCGGGGTGCGGTCGGTGCCCAGCCTGCGTGGCGTGCCCACGCCCGCCGGTCTGGCCGAGCTGGCCGACGTGGTCGCCGTGGGCGACTTCGACGTGGTGCACGGCCATTCCTCGCTGGTGTCCCCGTTGGCCTGGGCCGGGGTCCGGGCCGCGCAGCGCCGTGGGGTGCCCGCCGTCCTCACCATGCACTCCATGGCTCCGGCCGGCATGCTGGCAGGTCCGCTGGGGAACCTGCTGCAGCCCGCCGCCGACGCCTCCCTGCCCACCGCGGTCAGCACCGCGGCCGCCACCGCCCTGCACCGGGCCCTGGCCGACAGTCCCGTCCGCGTGCTGCCCAACGGGATCGACTCCCAGGACTGGCGGCCACGGCACCCCCGGGCCGACACCCCGGTCCTGACTATCGTCTCCGTGATGCGGCTGGCCGCCCGCAAGCGCCCGCTCGCCCTGCTGGAGATGCTGGTCCGGATCCGCCGGCTGGTGCCCGCCTCCCAGCCGCTGCGGGCGGTGCTCGTGGGGGCCGGGCCGCTGGAGCGGTCAGTCCGCCGGGCGATCGTCAAGCAGGGGCTCAGCGACTGGGTGACCCTGTCGGGGCGACTCACCCGCGCGGAGATCCAGCACCTCTACGAGCAGTCCGACCTCTATCTCGCGCCCGCCCGGCTCGAGTCCTTCGGGATCGCCGCCCTGGAGGCGCGTTGTGCGGGGCTGCCGGTGATCGCGATGAGCGAAGGTGGTGTGGGGGACTTCATCGGCGACGGGACCGAGGGGTTCCTGGTTGACTCCGACGACGACATGGCCCGGGCCGGCGCCGGTCTGCTGCGCTCCCCGGTCCGGCTGCGCGAGATGCAGCGGCACCTGCTGGCCACGGAGCCGCCGGTGACCTGGCCCCGGGTGCTGGACCTCTGTCTCGAGGCGTACGCCGCCGCCGCGCAGGAGCGCCGTCCGGTCGCGTCGGGGGTTCGGGAGTCGGCCCGCCGCTAGACCCCGACGGGGGTCGCCCGGCCGCAGGGTCCCGACGGGGTCGCCCGGCGGTTGCGCCGCGTGGCCCTCAGACCGCAGTGTCGGAGCCGGGTGAGGTCGACGCCCGCTCCTGCTCAGCGATCCGCTCCAGCTGCCCGGGGCCGGCGGAGCCGGTCACGACCACCGCTGAGCCGCCGGACCACAGGGGCTGGACGAGGGCCCGGGCAACCGTGGCCCAGGGCGAGGTCGGCCGGACCAGGAGGCGTCGGGCGTCGGGGCCGGGTCCGGTGACCTGGGGATCGGCGAGCAGGCCGGCCTGGGTCAGCCGTACGCCGTCCCCGCTCCAGGCCGCCGCCAGACCCGACTGCGGGACCGCCGCGTACGCGTCCGGTTGTCCGCGCACCTCCAGGCCGTAGTCGAGCACCCCGGCGGACGGCGCCTTGGGCAGGCCGAGCCCCAGCGGGTGCAGGGAGCAGGCGACCAGGTCGACGCCCGCACGGGTGGCCCCGCGCCAGTCGGGACCGGTCACGACCAGGGCGACGTCCGGGCCGGTGACGCTCCCGGCCGTGCCGTCGGGGACCACCACCTCGACCCCCACCTGCCAGCACGCCAGCTCCCACACCAGGGTCACCCAGTGGCCGGGATGGGTCGACGCCAGCGGCAGCCCGACCACGTCGCCCGCCTCGACCAGGCACTCGTCGACCAGCAGGTGGGAGGTCTTGTCCACCCAGTTGGCGAAGGTCACCCCCGACAGCTCGGTGCGCTCACCGGAGCCGAGGTCGTAGTAGGTCAACAGGGGGTCAGATCCGGCCCTGCGGTTTCGCGAGCGGAGCAGGTCGGCGATCAGGGGACTCACCCGAAGATCCTAGTCACGCGGGCGTCTCGGTTCCGCAATCCCTTGTGTGCAGACGGTCGGAACGCGCACCGGCCTGTCCGCTGACGCCGTTAGCCTGTCCTCCATGCGATACGTGCTCATCCTGGCCGGCGGCTCCGGCAAGCGTCTGTGGCCCCTGTCCCGGCAGGACATGCCCAAGCAGCTGCTCAAGGTGCTGGGCGGCAAGAGCCTGCTCCGGATCGCCTTCGAGCGTCTCGAGGGCATCGTGCCCGCCGACCACATCCTGATCTGCACGGGGGCCGACTACGCCCACATCGTGGCCGAGGAGCTGCCGGAGGTCGACCGGGCCAACATCCTGGGCGAGCCCGAGGGTCGCGACTCGCTCAACGCGGTCGCCTGGCCCGCCGCCATCCTTGCCGCCCGCGACCCGGAGGCGGTGGTCGCCGTGGTCACCGCGGACCAGATCATGCACCCGGTGTCGGCGTTCCGGGCCGCGCTGGAGGAGGGGTTCGCCGTCGCCGAGCAGCACGACGATGCCCTGGTGACTTTCGGGGTCGTCCCGTCCAGCCCGCACACCGGCTACGGCTACCTGCGTCGGGGCCCGGGGCTGGAGGGTCACCCCGACGTCTGTGCGATCCAGGAGTTCAAGGAGAAGCCGGACCGGGCGACCGCCGAGGACTACCTCGCCTCCGGCGACTACTGGTGGAACTCGGGCATGTTCGTCTGGCGTGCAGCCACCCTGCTGAGCCAGCTCGCCGACCTCCAACCCGGGATCTACGCCTCCGTGCTGGAGCTGGCGGCCGAGCCCGAGCGGCTGACCGAGATCTATCCCCAGCTGCTGAAGGTCAGCGTGGACTACGCCGTGATGGAGCCCGTGTCCCAGGGCCGTGGCACCGCGCGGGTGGTGGCGGTCCGGCTCCCCATCACCTGGCACGACGTCGGTGGCTTCGCCTCCCTCGGGGAGCAGCTGCCCCGCGACGAGCACGGGAACGCCACCCAGGGCATGAGCGTCCTCGTCGACGCCCGCGACAACCTGGTCCTCAACAGCTCCGAGGACGGCCGGGTCGTCGCCGTGGTCGGGCTGACCGACACCGTCATTGTCCAGACCCCGCAGATCACGCTGGTCTGCCCGGTCAGCGAGTCCGAGCGGATCAAGGAGCTGGTCGCCGAGGTGACGGGCCGGCTGGGCCGCAGCTACGCGTAGTCTTCAGCCTCCGGCTCGCGCCCGCGCGCTCTGACTTATGGGCCTGCGGCACGCGCCGCGCGCTCTTGGTCCGCCACCGTCGTCGTCGCAGGAGCAGACGAAAAGCGGTGTCTGCTCCTGCTCCTCCTTGTGGCGGCGCGCGCCCCGCTCGCCGGGTGGGTGAAAGTCGTCCACCTGTCAACGACAGAGTTTGCGGAGCAGAGCTCGCGCGTCCTCCTCGATAACCTGCCCCCACAGCCGGGCGAGCATCGGCAACGACGACGCCGGCGGGCTCGAGCCGCTGCGCGAGCCGGCCGAGGAGAACAGCGCACGAGCGCGAGCCTGAGGCCCAGAAGACTAGATCCCGTTGGGCTCGGGGGAGCTGGTGGCCGGGTAGCTGGCCATGAAGGCGGCCACGGCCGGGCCGCTGACGGAGCCGCAGAACTGGCGGACGCCGATCTGCTTGCTGGTGTCGGCCGGGTTGGTGGGGTCGGTGGTCCAGTGGGCGAGGACGACGTTCTTGCCCTCAGGGAGGGCGGCGCCGTCGGAGGCCGACCACGGGGCGGCGATGAACTTGTCGGCCGGGTTGTAGTCACTGCTGCTAAAGGTCTGGGAGACCCGCTTCAGGGTGGCGATCTCGTCGGCGGGCATGTCGTCGCGATACCAGGCCACGGTGTAGCCGTGCTCGAGGTTGTGGACCAGGAGCTCCACCGCGGGCCGGTCGGCCGGGGTGTAGAAGCGCTTGGTGAACGGAGCCGGGGTCGGGTAGTGCGCGCCGGAGTCCGGCGGGGTCTGGCCGTAGCTGACCTTGGTGCCTTCGGCCACGTGCTGCTGGTTGCCGGTGGCCGGGTTGCTGGCTACGGGGTCGCAGCCCGCCGAGGCCAGGGGAGCGCCGAGATCGGCCAAGGTGGCGTTGCGGGCCCGGTAGTCGTTGGCGAAGAGATACACGGGGTAGGCCAGCAGCGCGAGCGCGAGGACGCCGCAGATGACCAGCAACCGCACGGTCCGGACGCGCTGGTCCCGTTTGCGGGCGGCCTCGAAGGACGCCAGCTTGTCCCGGCGGTTGCCGCCGGATGAGGGGGCTGCCGGGCGTCCCTCGGCTGTTGCCTTGCCGGGTCGTGCGTTGGCCACCGTGCTGGTCCTCCTGCTCGGGCGCGGACCCGGGTCGTCGCCGGATCTCGTGCTCTGGTCGCAGCGTCGTCTCGAACTGCCGCAAGGGGGCGAGTCTAGCCCGACATCCTGAGGGAGCCGGGGGATCCGAGGTGGACGGCCAGCATCCTTCCCAGGACGCCGACGAGCTCGGGCCCGAGGTCGAGACCGGCTGTCACGGCCGCCAGCCGGTCCGCCGGGTCCAGGGCGAGCACCGCCTCGTAGCAATCCGGCCGCCCAAGCGCGGTCAGCGCGGCGGCCAGGACGGCCTCGCGGCTGCCGAAGCCGAACATGTCCTGCTCGGGCGGGCGGACCAGGTCCACGGCCGCCCCGTCCGGGTCCAGGTGAGCGCTGAGTCCCCGGACCACGGCGACCGGTCGACCCGCGAGCTTGCCCTTGGTCAGCTCGGCCGCCGCGGCGACCTCGTCGGCCGTCGCCATCTGGGTGACCTGCAGGTCGTTGCCGTAGCCGTCGCGCTGACCCGCGTAGTCCCGCAGCACGGCGAGACCCGCTGAGCCGACGGCCTGGTCGGTCTGGCCGACCCGCCAGGCCCGTCCGGCGGTGTCGGAGACGACCACGGCCAGGGTCAGGCCCGTGCGGCGCTCCAGCTCGGCCCGCAGGCCGCGGGCGCTGCGATCCGGGTCCACCGGCAGCAGTAGCAGCGTGCCGCGGGCGACGTTCGAGCTGTCCACCCCGGCGGCCGCCAGGGTCAGCCCGTGCCGGGTCCGGACGATCCGGGTCTCTCCCCGGCGGGCCAGGGTGCCGGTGCTCTCCGCGCTGATGGCCTGCTGCCGGTCCGAGCCCGGGACCGTACGCCCCTCGGCCTTGCTGAGGATCTTGGAGGTGACCACGACCACGTCCCCGGACTGCAGCGGGCCGTGGCGCGACCGGCGGACGGCGTCCAGGACGAGCGTGGCCAGATCCTGCCCCTCGGTCACCTCACCGATGCCGTCGGGGGCGAAGACGAGCAGGGCGTCGTCCTCGGGCCTCACGCGCCGGCAGCCTTCACCGCGTAGGCGAGGAAGGCAGCCGTCGCGCCGGGGTCGTGCATCAGCAGGTCGGTGACCACCGCCGTGAGTCCGGCGGCCTCGACCTCGCCGACCGAGCCGGCGTCGGCGGTGTGCAGGGCCCAGGCGTCGAGCACCCCCTCGCGGGAGCGGGCGCCGTAGTGGCAGCCCACGGCGGCCGCGTCCACGGCCACCCCGATGGCGGGCAGCAGCCGGTGGGCCATCCCCAGGACCGGGGCGCCACCGAGGATGCCCGCGAAGCCGACCACCGGGGCCGCAGCCGCCCGCAACGCGTCGCGGAGGCCGGGCACGTCCAGGATCGGTCCGATCGAGACGACCGGGTTGCTGGGGGCGACCAGGATCAGGTCCGCGGTGGCCAGCGCCTCGGTCACCCCGGGGGCGGGCCGGGCCGACTCGATCCCTACCCGGGTCACGGCGAGGGCCTCGGGTGCGGCGTGCAGGCGGACCCAGTACTCCTGAAAGTGCACGGCCCGGCGGCCACCGGGCGCCTGGTCGTCGGCGATGGTCACGTGGGTCTCGACCCGGTCGTCGGTCATGGGCAGCAGCCGTACGCGGGGAAGGTCCCGCAGCCAGCGCGCAGTCAGCGCCTCGGT
>JBBQAB010000267.1:0-2322 GCA_038198385.1 Propionibacteriales bacterium | reverse complement strand
TCTTCGCTTTTTAGGATCTCTGCATGCCGATCGGATAGTGAATGTCCGACGGATAGTCAGAGGGTGCCATCGGGGGTACCTGTTATCGCTACCTCTGAAGGACTTCTCTTGCGTATCTCCCAGCTTGCCGCGGTGACCGCCGCGTCCGCCGTCGCCCTGACCGGGTTCGTCTCGCTCAGCGCGGCCCCCACGGCCTCGGCCGCCGCCGGCCTGCGGGCCGCCTCGTTCAACGTCCGCACCTCACACGCCAACGACAGCCGCAACTGGCTCAGCCGGGCTGACGACGTCGCCCGCCAGATCGTGAGCTACCAGCCCGGTGTCGTGGCGCTGCAGGAGCTCGGCCCCGGCCGGGCCGACGGGGTGTCCGGCACCCTGCAGGGCACCATGCGCCAGACCGACAGCCTGAAGCAGGCCCTGGACCGCAACGGCGGGGGGCGCTACGCGCTGGTCCGGACCACCCCGTACGTCAAGGCCGGGACCCCGCACAGCACCCAGGGCGCCCGCATCCTCTACGACACCTCGCGCTACAGCCTGTTGAGCGACTGCCCGGAACTGACCGGCAAGAGCCACTGGAACGGCTCCTGCAGCATGGAGCTGCCGACCCTGGCCTCCGACAACGCCAACGCCACCCGCAGTGCGGCGTACGCGGAGCTGAGGGACAACAGCACGGGCAAGCGGTTCTGGTTCATCTCGGTGCACCTGGACTCCCGCCGCAACGCCAACCTGACGACCGAGGGCCAGTACGACGCCCTCCGCCGCAGCCAGGCCGCCGCCGTCTACCACCGGGTCGCGTCGATGGCCGGGGGCGAGGAGATCATCCTCGCCGGCGACCTCAACGCCTGGAAGACCAAGAAGCCCAACGGCAACACCCCCCGGGACTACCTGGTGGGCCAGGGGATGAAGGACACGGCTTCGGCCTTGAAGAAGGTCAACAGCCAGTACTCCACCATGAACCACTTCGAGACCGTCCAGAAGACCTACGCCGCGGGCCGCTCGGTCGCGCTGGACTACATCCTGGCCCAGGGCGTCACCAGCTCCCGGCGCTACGAGAACGTGACCAAGCGGGTGGACACCAACCGCCCGTCGGACCACAACATGATCGTCTCCGACCTCGTCCTCTGAGTTGAGCTGAGCGCGGCGCCGTCCCCTGACGATGGGCCCATGGCTGAGCTGGTCCCGATCACCCGCGCCAACTGGCGGGACGCGACGGCTGTCCGGGTCGGCGCAGGGCAGCTGCGCTTCATCGCCGACTACAAGCCGGTCGCTCTGGTCATCCTGTCCAAGGCGTTCCTACGCGTCGCCGACCTGGACTGGTGGCCCTACATCGTCCGGGACGAAGCTGTAGTCGGGGTGCTGGCCCTGGTCGACGAGCGTGAACTCCACGGGCAGGTGGCGCTGTTTCACCTGCTCGTGGACGCCGACCACCAGCGGCGCGGTCACGGCCGAGCGGCGCTGCGGCTCGTCCTCGAGCTTGCTCGCGACCTGCCCGGGTGTCAACGCCTCCGCCTGACGGTCTACCCGGAGAACCAGGCCGCGATCGACCTCTACCGGTCGGAAGGCTTCACGCGGGACGGGGTCGAGGACGACGGGGAGCTCCGCTTCTCGGCCTCGGTCTCCTGACCTGGTCGTCACCACCAATCTCCCCCCGCCACCGCCGACCAGCTCACGCGGTGCAGTCGGGCTGAGCCCCCTCAGGTCGAGGGTCAGAACCCGGGGGCGCTCCGGCGCCCCCGGGTTCGTCGTCAGGACCGGTCGAGGACATGGTGCAGGTAGCGCCGCGGGTCCTGCAAGTAGGACCGCCAGTGCGTCACCAGGAGCAGGTCCTCCCAAGCCGACTCCCGGTAGCCCCAGTCGCCCACCTCAAGGATGGTGGCGCCCGGCAGGGCGGCGAGGACGGGGGAGTGGGTCGCGCACAGCACCTGGGCGCCGGACGCGGCCAGGTCGGCCAGCGTGCCGATCAGGCTGAGCTGGGAGGTGAAGGACAGGGCCGCCTCGGGCTCGTCGAGACAGTAGAGCCCGGGTGCGTCGAGATGCTGCCCCACCACCGACAGGAACGACTCGCCGTGGCTCATCTCGTGGTAGATCGGGGTCCGGTCGGTCGAGGCCTCCTGCTCCACGAACGTGTAATAGCTGTGCATGCTCTCCGCGCGCAGGAAGAAGCCCCAGCGCGACGCCCCGGCCCCCCGGGTCAGGTGCAGCCAGGTGTGCAGCGGTGACTCACTTGCCCGGGTCTTGTGGCGGGAGTGGGTCGTGCCGCCCTCCAGGTCCAGCCCGTACGCCCCGGCAACACCCTCGACCAGGGTCGACTTGCCCGACCCGTTT
>JBBQAB010000266.1:0-2843 GCA_038198385.1 Propionibacteriales bacterium | reverse complement strand
CGGTGGAACTCCAGGTAGAGCTCACCCGACCACACGGCCGGGTCGGGGAGGGTCGCGGCCGCCTCGGCAAAGAAGGCGTCCGGGCGGTCGAACCGGACGCGTGGCGACCCGTCCAGGTCCGCCTTGCGCAGGCCGGTCTCCACCATCTCGCGGGTAGGCCCCCCGCCGCCGTTGCCGAAGCCGAACGGCACCAGCGACACGTCGGAGCACCCCCGCTCGGCGTGCTGCCGGGCGGCGCGGGCCAGCTCGGCGGCGCTGAGCTCGGAGTTGTAGGTGTCGACCGGGGGGAAGTGGGCCAGGACCCGGGTCCCGTCGATGCCCTCCCAGGCGAAGGTGTGGTGCGGCAGGGTGTTGCTCTCGTTCCAGGACGTCTTCTGGGTCAGGAAGTGGTCGGAGCCGGACGCGGCCACGATCTGGGGCAGGGCCCCGGAGTAGCCGAAGGAGTCCGGCAGCCAGGCCTCGGTCGTCTCCACCCCCAGCTCGCGCAGGAAGTAGCCCTTGCCCTCGACGAACTGGCGGGCCATCGCCTCCCCGCCCGGCATGTTGGTGTCGGACTCGACCCACATGCCGCCGACGGGCACGAACCGGCCCTCGGCGACCCGGGCCTTGATCCGCGCGAACAGCTCGGGGTAGTGCTCCTGCATCCAGGCGTACTGCTGGGCGCTGGAGGCGACGAACACGAAGTCGTCGTAGACCTCCATCAGATCCAGCACGTTGGAGAAGGTCCGCGCGCACTTGCGGATCGTCTCCCGCACCGGCCACAGCCAGGCGGAGTCGATGTGGGCGTGGCCGGTCGCCACCACGGTGTGGTTGTCCCGCGACCCGGTGACGGCCAGGGCCGGGGCCAGGGTGGCGCGGGCCTGTGCGGCGGTGCCGGCCACGTCGTCGGGGTCCAGCACGTCGGCGGCGTTCTCCAGGGCCCGCAGGATGCGGGCGCGTCGGGTCGAGGTCTCGTCGAGCTCGGTCATCACGTCGGCCAGGGTGTGCCAGTCCCGCTCGAGGGCGAAGACGACTCGGTCCAGCCGCCGCAGCCACGCCCCCTCGAAGGTGTAGAGCGGCTCGTCCCCGGCCGTGGCCAGGTCCCCGAGCTTGGTCGGGGCGAAGTCCCAGGCGCCGGCCACGTCGGGGTTTGACGCCGCTTCGACCATGAGGTCGACCGGCTCCCCGGGGCCTGCGGTGACCCGGACGTGGTGGTGGCGGGGCTCGAGGGCCTTCACCACGCGCCCGTCCGGGGTCCAGACCAGACCCTCGGCCTGGAAGCCCGCCTGGCCGCCGGTGAACCCCAGGTCGACCACGAGCTCCACCGGTTCGTCGGGGTCCCAGTCGGCGGGCACGGTGCCGTGCAGCCGGAGCCAGGTGGTTCCCCAGGCCCGCCCCCAGCGCTGCCCGCGGGCGAAGGGGGCGTACGGCTGGGTCGCGGCCGCGGCGAAGGGCACCGGCTCGCCCGGAACCTCCCAGGCGCTCACCTGCACCACCACGGAGGCGCCGTAGACGGCGGGCAGGACCCGCTCGCGATAGGTACGGTGGGCGCGGGCCTGGGCCAGCGCGGCGGTGCTCAGCATCGTGCTCCTCGGGGCGACGTCGACATCTCGACCACTCAAGCAGGGTCGGCCCGCCCCGACACACGGGGGGCGCGGGTGCGGTCGGGCCTCGCCCGTTTCAGGCTGCTCACAGGAGACGCGCGGCAGAGTTCGACTCGACCACCGCGCCGTGTGCCATCGGCTGCAGCGGTCCGCCGGCTCCGGGAGGGGGCGCCCCACCCTTCCAGCCCCCTCCCGGGGGTCGGTCCCCCGTCGGACGCCTGAGGACACGTCCACCGACCCCCTCGGACCTCGCGGCCGGGTCCACCCGGACCCGCTCGTCCCGCGTCACTCCGTTCCGACCCGCTCGTCCCGCGTCACTCCGTTCCGACCAGCCCGAGGTTCCCCATGCGTCGTCTGTCCGCCCTGCGCTCCTGGCTGCCGTCCCCACTGGCCGCCAAGGTTCCCGAGATCACCGTGCTCTTCTGGGTCGTCAAGGTCCTGACCACCGGGATGGGTGAGGCCCTCTCGGACTACCTGGCGGGGATCAGTGTCGTGCTGGCCGCCGCTCTCGGGATGCTGGGCTTCGGCGGCGCCCTGCTGCTGCAGCTCCGCACCCGGCGTTACGTGGCACCGGTCTACTGGGCGGCCGTGGGCATGGTCGCGGTGTTCGGCACCATGGCGGCCGACGCGGTGCACCTGGTCGGGCTACCGTACGCGGTCACCACCGGGGCCTACCTCGTCGTCTTGGGGGTGGTGTTCGTGCTGTGGCGGCGGTCGGAGGGGACGCTGTCGATCCACAGCATCCTCAGCACCCGGCGGGAGCTCTTCTACTGGACGACGGTGCTGGCCACCTTCGCCCTCGGTACGGCGGCCGGCGACCTGACCGCCCATCAGCTGGGTCTGGGCTACCGCGACTCGGCCGTGCTGTTCGGCGCAGCCATCCTGGTGCCGCTGCTGGCCTGGCGCTTCCTGCGGCTGAACAGCGTGGCCGCGTTCTGGGCCGCCTACATCCTCACCCGCCCGTTGGGTGCCTCGGTGGCCGATTGGCTGGGCAAGCCTCCGTCCAAGGGGGCCGGCCTGGGCTACGGCGACGGACCGGTGTCGCTGGTCGCCGCCGTCGTCATCGTCGTGCTGGTCGTGGTCCTCGCGCGCCGGGACCGGACCGTCGCCCCGAGCGAGGCGACGGCGACGGCGACGGAGCCTGTCGGGGTCTCGACCCCCGGGGGTCGAGGCACCGAACGGCCGGCCCCGGTTCAGCTCGGGGAGTAGAGCGAGACGTGCCGCACGCTGTCGGCGGTGAAGGCCTCGGCCTTCCACCCG
>JBBQAB010000265.1:0-7002 GCA_038198385.1 Propionibacteriales bacterium | reverse complement strand
CGGACAAGACACCGAAGCCGGACAAGACACCGAAGCCGGACAAGACACCGAAGCCGGACAAGACACCCAAACCGGACAAGACGAACAAGACGGACAAGACGCCGAAGCCGGGCCGGCCCGCCGCGAGTGCCGCCCAGCCCAGCAGCTCCGCGGCGCCGGCCAACCAGACGCCGCAATCCGAGACTGCCGGGGAGCCACCGGCGCCGTCCCTGACCTGACCCCGGCCCGCGCTCGGTGGGTACCGTCATCAGCGTCGGCTTGGGCGCGTGCGGCCATAATGGGGAGATGAGCTGGCTACGCAATGCGACGCGCAAGGTCCGACGGGGACACGGCTACGCGTCGGAAAGTCGCCAGGTCGACGACGCTGTCACCCAGCATCTGGCCCAGTTCGTCCACACCCGCCGCGGGGTTGAGGCCTTCGTCGAGCCGCGCACCTCCGTGACCCAGACCACGCTGCTCCTGGTCGCCTACGACGGGGAGTGGACGCGGCGGGTCGTGCCTTCCCCCCAGTGGGGACACTCCTTCGCCGACAGCCTCCAGATCCCGGGCTACGACGCCGCGGTGGTCGGCTACCCCCAGCGGATGCGGGACTACAACACCCGCAACAAGAAGCACCCCGACCTGCGCTGAGAGGCCCATCCCTGCGCTGAGAGGCCCATCCGGGTCGCGAGCGGCTCCGAGCTACCGGTGTCAGCGTTGTCGGGGCTACCGACTGGCCCTGCCCTGGCGGCATGTCGACGCTGGGCTCAGTCGTGCGGACAGCGTCCGCCTCGAGTGGTGGGGGCCACCCGGACCGGAACGCCGTCCGCCGACGTGAGTCGCTGCCGTCGGTGCGGCGAGGTTCAGCCCGCCAGCGAACGGGCGAGCGCAACGAGGGTGCGCACACCGACCCCGGTGCCGCCGGGGCCGACGTAACCGTACGGCTTCCCCTCGAAGTAGGCCGGTCCGGCGATGTCGAGATGGGCCCAGGAGGTCCCTTCGGTCACGAACTCCCGCAGGAACGCCGCGGCCAGCAGTGCGCCCCCGGAGCGGTCCGACCCGGTCGAACGCAGGTCGGCCACCGTGGAGTCCAGCTTGGCCCGGGTCTCCTTGGGAATGGGCAGCTGCCAGAAGTCTTCTCCCGCGGCCTCGGCGGCGTCCAGGATCCGGTCCGCGGTGTCGTCGTCGGTGGCCATCAGCCCGGCCGTACGGTCGCCCAGGGCCACCAGGCAGGCGCCGGTCAGGGTGGCCACGTCGACCACGAGGTCGGGCTTGTCCTCGTTAGCGCGGGCCAGGGCGTCCGCCATCACCAGCCGGCCCTCGGCGTCGCAGTTGCCGTTCTCGACCGTCTTGCCCCCGTACATGGTGAGCACGTCGGAGGGACGGTAGGCGGTGTCGGAGGGCATGTTCTCGGCCAGGGCCCCGTACGCCGTGAGGTTGATCTTGATCCCCAGCAGGGCGATCGCGTGCGCAGCGGCCAGCACGGCCGCGGCCCCGGCCATGTCGCACTTCATCGTGTACATGCCGTCGCCGGGCTTGAGGTTGAGACCGCCGGTGTCGAAGGTGATGCCCTTGCCGACCAGGGCGAGGTGGAAGCGGGCCCCACGCGGACGGTAGGACAGGCGGACCAGCCGGGGGGCGCGGGAGGAGCCGCCGCCCACGGCGAGCAGCCCGCCGTAGCCGCCCTTGGCGAGACCGGCCTCGTCAAGGACCTCGTAGGTGAGCTTGCTGTCCTTGACCAGCAGTCGCACCTCCTCGGCGAAGGACTCGGGGTAGAGCAGGTTGGGCGGGATGTTCACCCATTCGCGTGCGGCGGCGACCGCGCGGGCCACGACCGGGGCCGAGGTGGCGGTATCGCCCGCGGCTCCCCGTCCGGCCGGCTCGTGCACGACCGCGACGGTGTCCACACCGCCGGTCGATCCCTCCCGGGCGCTGATGGGGCTGTAACGGTAGGTGGCGATGAGGGCGCCCTCAGCCACCGCTTGCAGCTCCTCCGGCTCGGTGGTCCCGAGCGCGACGGCCACCGAGAGCCGGGCCTCGCCCGCGAGTCCGGCGGCGTGCCGGACACCGGACCCGGCCGCCTGGCGCAGGTCCTCCGGGGTGGTCTCGCCGCCGCCGAGCCCGACGACGACCAGGCGCGGACCCGAGCCGGCCGCCGGCAGGGTGAGAGTGCTGCCCGCAGCGGCCTTCCCCAGGGAACGCGCCATCTCGTCCACGGAGCGTCCGAAGGTCTGCGTGAAGGCCCGGGCGACGGTGTCAGGCACGGTGGCCGGACCGGTGTCACCGAGCCCTACGACGAGCACGTCGAGGCTGCGCGGAACGGTCGTGGTGACGGTGAGGGCGGGAAGAGTCGGGATGGGCACAGGGCCCTCCTTTCCTTGGTCGGGCGAGCGCTGGCGCTCCAAGGTAGTCCCTCAGCCCCCGCGTCGCCGTGCGGTCGGATCGGCTCGACCAAACCGAGGGAGGGTCCAGCGTGTCGAGCGAGACCGATGGAGGCGGGGTCCGCTCGCCGCTGTACGACCGGCAGCTGGCGGCGGGGGCGAAGTTCGCTGCGTTCGGCGGCTGGTCCATGCCGCTGGAGTACGCCGGGGGCGGCGTCCTCGCCGAGCACGCAGCAGTCCGGGGGGCCGCCGGACTGTTCGACGTCAGCCACCTGGGCAAGGCGACCGTGACCGGTCCGGGCGCGGCCGCGTTCGTGAACCGCTGCCTGACCGCCGACCTGGACAAGGTCGGCCCGGGCCAGGCGCAGTACACCCTGATGTGTGCCGAGGACGGCGGCGTGGTCGACGACCTGATCGCCTACCGGCACGGGTCCGAGGAGGTGTTCCTGATCCCGAACGCATCGAACAACGCCCAGGTGGTCAGCCTGCTGCGGGCGGCGGCCCCCGAGGGGGTCGAGGTCACCGACCGGCACCGCGACTTCGTCGTGCTGGCGGTGCAGGGGCCCCGTGCCGACGACGTGCTCGCCGCCGCCGGCCTGCCGGTCGGGCACCCTTACATGTCGTTCGCGGTCGCGGAGCACGGAGGTGCGGCGCTGACGGTCTGCCGCACCGGATACACCGGGGAGCGCGGCTACGAGCTCGTGGCGCCGTCCGCGATTGCGGGCAGCCTGTGGGACCTCGTGGTGGCCGCCGGGGCGGCGTACGGGCTGCGGCCGGCCGGGCTCGGGGCACGGGACACGCTGCGGACCGAGATGGGCTACCCGTTGCACGGGCAGGACATCTCCCGGGTGATCTCGCCGGTGCAGGCCCGGCTGGGCTGGGCCGTCGGCTGGGCCAAGCCCGCGTTCTTCGGTCGCGACGCCCTGGTCGCTGAGCGAACGGCGGGTCCCGAGCGGGTGCTGAGGGGACTCCGGGCCGTCGGCCGGGGCATTCCCCGGCCCGGGATGGTCGTGCGCAACGACGCCGGTGAGCCGGTCGGGGTCGTGACGTCAGGCACCTTCTCCCCGACGCTCAAGGTGGGGATTGCCCTCGCCCTGGTCGAGGCCCGTGTCGGCCCGGAGGACGCGGTCAGCGTGGACATCCGCACCCGGCGGGAACCGTTCACGGTGGTCAAGCCGCCGTTCGTGACCCCGACCGTGCGGGCATCGTGAGGGTGCGAGCCCGGGTGGCCCACATCCTGCTGATCCTGGCTGGCCTGCTTGTCGTGGCCTACCCGCTGACGATCGGGGCTACGTCGTCGGTCGCCTGCCGCGGGGTGGTCATGCACGCGGGGGACGTCTGCCCCAAGGCCGACAACTCCGGCGTCCAGACCTACGAGCAGCGGGCCGCCGACGGCCGCAACGCCCGACCCGTGATCCTGGTGGTGGGGTTGCTGGTCGTCGGCTTCGGGACCTCACTGCTGGCCACCGAGCTGCGCCGCTCCCGCACCGCCGGCCCGCCCGTCTGAGCCACCCCGGCTCAGCGGTCGAACGTACAGCCCGGGTCCTCGCTCAGGCCCGCCGCCAACCGGCGGAGCTGGATCGCGTCCAGCTCGGGGGGCAGATCGTCGACGGGGAACCAGGCGACCGCGGTTGACTCCTCGTCGCCCACGCCGGCCTCACCCGAGACGTAGCGGCAGCGGAACGTCATGGAGATGAACTGGCACCGGTCCCCGTTCGGGTAGACGAGGTCCGGGTCCGCGGTCATCAGCGCAAGCCGCTCCGCCTCGACGACGACGCGGGTCTCCTCCAGCAGCTCCCGCTCCAGGCTCGCGGCCGGCTGCTCGCCGGGTTCGACGATCCCCGCGGGCAGGCTCCACAGCCCGGTGTCGGTCCGCCGAACCAGCAGCAGCGAGGCGGCCCGGTCGGGCCCGGCCTCACGAAGCACCACCCCGGAGACGCCGGGCAGCAGCAGCCGCCCGGGCCCGTAGACGGCGCGGAGATCCAGGATGTAGGGCGGTGTGGGCACGAGGCCAGCCTAGGGAGCGGGGGCGGGCTGGCCCCGGGCCCGGGCCGACGGGGAGGACGGGCCGCCGACACGCCACTGCGAACCCGCCGTCCCGGGCCGCTGATGGCACCGTGCTGCGGGGCCGCCGACGCCATCCCGCTGCTGGGTCCGGGCTCAGACGGTGGGGTCGAGGGACCTCAGCAGGTGGTCCAGATAGACGTCGAAGTCGGTCACCGCCCCGCGCAGATGGCCGAACAGCTCCAGGGAGACCGCCCCGACGAGCCCGCTCCAGGCGCTCATGCCCCGGACCAGCAGGGCGTCGCCGACGGGAGTCGGCTCGGCACCCTCCAGGAAGCCCCGGAGCGCCCGGACCGACAGGCGGAAGGCGTCAGACTCCCCGGCCCCCGGTGCCTGGTCCGGGTGGGGTCCGGCCGGGGGGGCGGACCGGGCCGTGTCGCGCAGCAGCTGGGCCAGCACGCCGGTCACCCGGGTGGCCGGGCCGACGGTGCTGGCGGGTGCGGCGTACCCGGGCACCGGGGAGCCGAAGAGCAGGGCCCAGTCCTGGGGCTGTGCGCGTGCCCAGGCCCGTACCGTCTGGGCGAACTCCCGCCAGCGTCGGTCCAGGGGGGTGCGGGGGAGCGCCGCATCGGCGGCCTCGACGGCGTCACCGAGAGCGTCGTAAGCCCGGATCAAGAGGGCGGTGAGCAGCTCGTCACGGCTCGGGAAGTAGCGGTACACCGCAGAAGAGGCCATGCCCAGGTCGCGGGCCACCGCGCGGACCGACAGCTGGGTGGGGCCCTCCTGAGCCAGCCGCCGGTGTGCGGCGGCCAGGATCTCGCCGGTCAGCTCGGCCCTGGCGCGGGCCCGCGCTCCCCGTGGCGCGGGAGGAGGGGTGCGCATCTCCCCGGCGTCGGTCTCCGTTCGGTCCATCGCCCTATCGTGACGGGTCTGGAGAACGGTGGCAACAAACGCGAGCACTGCTCTTGCTTTGGCCGGCCCGGTGGGTCACCCTGAGGGGAGAGCGGTGCTCTCACAACCAGGAGGCAGTCATGACGAAGGTGTACGCGGTGGTCGGGGCGGGGCCCGTGGGGCGGGCGACCGCAGCCATGCTGGCCGAGCGGGGGGACCGGGTGCGCCTGATGAGTCGGAGTGGGACTGGTCCCGACGTCGAGGGGGCGGAGCGGCTCGGCCTCGACGCCTCGGACGCGGGTGCGCTGAGTCGGGCCGCCGAAGGCGCCGCGGCGGTCCTCAACTGCGCCAACCCGTCCGACTACGCCCGCTGGGCCGCCGTCTGGCCGCCCCTGGCCGAGAGTCTGCTGACCGCGGCGGAGCAGACGGGGGCGACGCTGGTCACCGCCGCGAGCCTGTACGCCTACGGTCCGGTCGGCGCCCCGATGGTGGAGGGCCAGGCCGACACCGCCACCGACGCTCTCGGGTCGATCCGGCGCGGGATGTGGGAGGAGGCCCTGCGGCGGCACCGGGCCGGCCGGCTGCACGCCGTCGAGGTCCGGGCCTCGGACTACGCCGGGGCCGGCGTCGGGGCCAACGGCCACCTGACCCGGCACGTGCCGACGGCGAGCCGGGGGAAGTCCGCCTGGGTCGGCGGTGACCCGGACCTGCCCCACACCTGGACCGACGTCGCCGACCTGGCCCGGACCCTGGTCGCGGTGGCCGACCGGCCGGCGAGCTGGGGGCAGGTCTGGCACGCGCCCAGCGCGCCCCCGCGCAGCATCCGGGCCGCCCTGACCGAGGTGCTGGCCGCGGTCGGGCGACCCGCGGTTCCCGTACGCCGGATCCCCGCCTGGAGTCTGGCGGCCACCGGGGCGGTGTCACCCTCGATGAAGCTGCTCGGGTCGATGGGCTACATCTTCGCCCACCCCTACGTCATGGACAGCGCCCGCACCCAGGCCAAGCTGGGGCTGACCCCGACGCCGTGGGCCGAGACCTGCCTGCACACCGCGCAGGGCAACTCAGGCCGAAGGTGAACGCGTCCGGCCATGGCCGCTAGGGTCCTCCACGTGGAGGCACCGGCGGAGACAAGAACGCCCCGTACGCGGGCGGGCTGGACGGTGGCGTGAGCCGTGGCCGGAGGAGGTCTGGTTCTGGGGGTGGCCACCTCGTTTGCTCAGGGCCTGCTCCCGGACGGGCTGCGCCCCCTGGCCAACTCAGCGTCCGGCTGGACCTCTGCTGACCGCCCTGACCGTGTGGGCGACACGTCGCCACCCGCCGTTGACGGCGCGCTCTTCGGAGTGCTGAGCTTCGTCGCTCTCGTGGTCGGGTACGCCCTGGCCTCCAACGCGGGGGGCAGCTTCTTCAGTCCGGTCCTCTGGTCGCTGGTGGGGGTGGTGGCCGGGCCCGTGGTCGGCGTCGCGGCCTCCTGGCTCCACGCCAGGGGCTGGCGTCGGGCCCTGGGGGCCGGAGTCTTGGCCGGGGTTGGGTTGGGGAGGGCGTCTACAGCCTGGTGATGGTCTCCCAGACCACCGGCTGGTTCTTCTGGGCGCTGGCGATAGCCGGCGGAACGGCACTCATTGTCGCCACCGCGGCCTCGCTGCGTACGGCGGGACTGACCCGAGCCGCCGCTGCGAAGACCGTCTCGGAGATCAGGCGCTTGTTCCACTTGAACAGGTCGGGCCGGCCTTCCGCCCGGTCAGGCCGG
>JBBQAB010000264.1:0-2298 GCA_038198385.1 Propionibacteriales bacterium | reverse complement strand
CGCCCTCGGTCAGGTTCGCGCCCTCGGTCGGGGAGCCCTCCTCGGTCGGGGAGCCCTCCTCGGTCGGGGAGTCGGGCGCGTCGGACACGGGCTCGTCGGAAGCCAGCGACCCGTCCTCCCGCAGACCGGCAAGGTTGATCTGCTCACCGTTGGCGTCGGTCACGGTGGCGGACTCCACGATCAGGGCGAGGGACTTGCCGCGGCGAATCTCGAGCATGTACTCGTCGATGTGGTGCGGGTGCTCCTGCAGGTGGTCGGCGACCTGCTGCGGCGGCACGTTGTCCGCCTGCGCCTTCCGGATGATGTGCTGGGTCAGGTCGTTCTGGTCCACCGAGATCTGGTGCTCCTCGGCCACCTTGTCGAGCACCATCTGGGCCTTCAAAGCCTGGGTCGAGCGGGCCTCGACGTCGGTCCAGAACTCCTCTTCGGTCTGGTGCTCCTCGGCGTCGATGAGGTACTGCTCCAGCGTGAGCTGGGCCTGACCGAGCTGGCTGCTGATCTGCTGGCGGCGCGCGTCGAGCTCGGTGGCCAGGATGTTCTCTGGGATGGCCACGTCCAGGCTGTCGACCAGGGCCTCGAGCACCGCGTCGCGAGCCTGACCGGCCTGCTCGAGGCGGGCCATCTGCACCAGCCGGGTGGAGATGTTCTCGCGCAGCTCGCCGATGGTGTCGAACTCGGATGCCTGCTGGGCCAGCTCGTCGTCGGCCTCGGGCAGCTCGACCGCGTGAACCTGGGCGACGGTGACGAGGATGTCGGCCTCCTCGTCCTTCAGCGGACCTCCGACCAGCTTCGACGTGAAGGTGGTGGACTCGCCGGCCGACAAGCCGGTGACGGCCTCGTCCAGACCGTCGAGCATCTGGCCGGAGCCGACCGTGTACTCCAGCTCGTCGGCGGTGGCGTCGGCCAGGGCCTCGCCGTCCTTGCTCGCCGCCAGGCTGATGGTCAGCACGTCGCCGTCGGCGGCGGCCCGGTCCACGGTCTCGCGCGAGCCGAAGCGGGTCCGGAGGATGCCGATCTGGTCGTCGACCAGGGAGTCGGGCACGTCCAGCGCCTCCACCTCAGCGGTCAGCGCGGTGAAGTCGGGGAGGTCAAACTCGGGCCGGACGTCGACCTCGGCGGTGAACTCGATCAGGTCGCCGTCCTCGAGCTTGGTGACCTCCAGCTCGGGCTGGGCGAGCGGGGACAGCTTGTTCTCGGCCACAGCGGCACCGTAGAAGCCCTGCCAGGAGTCGTTGAAGGCCTCCTGGATCACGACGCCGCGCCCGAAGCGCTGGTCGATCACCATGGCGGGAACCTTGCCACGACGGAAACCGGGGATGGTGACGGTCTTGGCGATCTCGGCGTACGCCTTGTCCATGCTGGGCTTGAGATCTGCGAACGGAACCTCAACGGTGATCTTGACCCGCGTGGGGCTCAACTGCTCGACAGTGCTGGGCACGCTACAACTCCTGTGTTCGTGGCGGGGGCCGGACGGCCGCCCGGGACTGGCTCGCTCACGGAGCCCCGGCAATCCTACGGTCCGGCCCCGACGCAGCCAAACCTCAGCCGCTCCCCGCCCGCGACCAGCGGGTTCCGGCGGACCGCCGGGCCGGCGTACGGGTGCCGGTCCCGGTTGGTCGCTCCACCGGTCTGGCCTTACACTCGGGGCGACGTCCGGCGGTGTTCCACACTTCACGAGCTGGGCGACACGGGGCGTAGCGTAGTGGCTAGCGCGTCTGCTTTGGGAGCAGAAGACCGCAGGTTCGAGTCCTGTCGCCCCGACTGCGCGAGCTCGGGATGGCATGGTGGTCCCGTTCTCCGACACCGTGCGGGTGTAGCTCAATGGTAGAGCCCCAGTCTTCCAAACTGGCTACGCGAGTTCGATTCTCGTCACCCGCTCCAGCACTGCAGGACCGAAGTCGTGGTGATCCTCTTCGTGGGCCAGGAGCCAGGCACCGACGAGGACATGGCCACGTTCTGCTCCACCACCTACGGCGTGACCTTCCCTCTGATGGCCACGACCCGGGTCAAGGGTCATAGCGCTCACCCGCTGTTCCGCGCCCTCCGGACCACCAAGGACTCCCACGGACCGGCCGGTTCGATCGCCTGGAACTGCGAGAAGTTCCTCGTCATGCCCGACGGCTCGGTCCGCCGCTTCCGCCCGACGACCCAGCCCAACGGACCCGGCGATCCCGTCGGTGCTGCACAGCGCACCGGTCTAGCCGGCTCTCGCCGTCGGCCGGCGGTGGCAGAGCACGTCTGGCCTGATGGGTCCCCGCTCAGGACTGACGAAGGCCCGCGGACGCCAGGCGTCCGCGG
>JBBQAB010000263.1:0-10314 GCA_038198385.1 Propionibacteriales bacterium | reverse complement strand
GTTGACCGCCCCGAACGACGGATCCAGCAGGTAGCGCCACATCAGACCGATCACCGCCACGCCCAGCACGTACGGGGCAAAGAACACGGCCCGGAAGAAGGTCCGGCCCGGGAACCGGCGGTTGAGCAGCACGGCCAGACCCAGCGGAATGACGATCAGGAACGGGATGCTGGTCACGGTGAAAATACCCGTGGCCCGCATACTGTGCCAGAACGGCTCGAACTGCACCGAGGAGGGGTCGACGAGGGCAGCGTAGTTGTCCAGCCCGACGAAGGGCTTGCCGGGCAGCAGGAAGTCCCAGTTGTGCAAGCTGATCCAGATGCCGAAGACCGCCGGCACCGCAACGAACACGGCGAAGAGCACCAGGTAGGGCGCTAGGAAGAGGTACGGGGTGGCCTTGGACCCGTGTACCCCCCCGGACCGCGAGTCTTTGACCTTGACCGGCACGTCCCGGGTCTCGCTGAGCTGCTCCGGCGCCGTGGTTGAGGACATGGCGGCTTACCCGTACTTCTTCTTGTTGGCCTCGAGAATCTTCTGGCCCCGGCCGGCGGAGTCGGAGAGGGCCGTCTTGGGGTCCTTCGCCCCGAGCACAGCCTCGTTGAGCCCCTTCTCCCACTCCGCCATCACGTCGGCGATACCCGGCACGGCGGGCAGGAAGTGCAGGTCGTCGATCTGGGTCGCCAGGGCCGCCTGCTCCTTGAGCGCCTTGAACTCGGGAGACTCGCGGACCGAGTTGCGCGCTGGGACCTGGCCCCCCTTGGCCCACTCCAGCGACTGCTCGCTGATCCAGTTGAGGAACACCCGAGCGGCGGTCTGCTTGTTTTCGTCGGTCGTCTTCTGGGTGGGGAGGACGAACTGGTGGGATCCGGCCCAAGCCGCGGGCTTGCCGCCGATGTTGGGCAGTGGGGCTACGCCCCACTGCAGGGAGGACTTTTCCTTCAGGCTGTTGATCGACCAGATGCCGTTCCAGTTGAAGGCGTTCTTGCCGTTTTGCAGCGCGATGAAGTCCGCGTCCTGGGCGATCTTGCCCGGAGAGTAGTTCTTCTCGACCAGGCCGCGGTACCAGGTCATGGCCTGAACGCCCGGGTCGTCGGCCCAGGTCACCGTACTGGCGTCGTCGGAGAACAGGTTGCCGCCGTGCTGCCAGAGCAAGGACTGCACGGTCATGGACCCGGTGAACGGGAACGGCGTGGCCCAGTCCCCCTGCATGCCCTTGCTCTTCATCGTGTCCAGCGCGGACATGTACGCCTCGTTGGTCGTCGGCGGTTGACTCGGGTCGAGCCCGGCCTTCTCCATCACCGACTTGTTGTAGAAGAAACCGAGCGGGTGCACGTCGAGGGGGATGGAGTAGCGCTGGCCGTTGTAGATGCCCGCCTTCCACGGCACCGGGGCGAAGTCCGCTTCGGTCAGGTTGAGGGCTTGGGCCACGTCGTCGAGGGGCTGGATCACCCGGCGGGCGGCGTTGGTGGCCACTGAGTCAACGTGCATGATCCCGATCTCGGGGCCCTTACCGGCCGCGACCGCACTAGGCAGCTTCGCGTAGTAGTCGGCCCACTGCAGGGTGTTGATGGTGACCTTGATGTTGTCGTGCTCGGTCATGAACTGGTCGACCAGCCTCTTCATGTAGGCGCCGTCGCCACCGGTGAAGCCGTTCCAGAAGGCGAGCGACACCGGCGGGCCGTTGTAGCCGCTAGCGCCTCCGTTGCCAACCGGCTCCTTCTTGGCCCCCGGGACACTGGACGAACCTTGGCCGCAAGCCGTCAGGCCTGCAACGGCCGCAGCTCCAACTGAGATGGTGAGGAAGCCACGCCTGGTCAGCGGGGTAGGGACGGGAAGGGTCATTCTGGGTTCCTTTCGGTTAGCCGGAGGCAGTGCCAGGAGGTGGGGGGGAGGACGGCGGTGAGGTGGGAGCCGGTGAGGTCGGCTCGACCCGGCCGGGGGACGACCCGATCGGGATCGGCTTGGGTGTTGCCGGCGTCGGGGTCGTCGTCGCTGAGCTCGAGGTGCTCGGCGAGCACCAGCGGGCCCCAGGACCCGAGGTCGGCCGTGAGCTCGAGGGGCTCGGTGCGGCTGCGGTTGACGGCGAAGACGGTCAGGTCGCCGGTGGCTGCGTCGTGCGTCGCGGTGCACACCAGCTGGGCGACCGATCCGTAAGCGCGCGTCTCCACACTGGGCCCGCTGACCCGCACGTCCAGCACCTGGCCCGTCGCGTACCGCGAGGTCAAGGCGAAGGGGTGGAAGATGGTCTGCCGCCAAGCGGGCCCACCGGGTTCGGTGCGGATCGGCGCGATCACGTTGACCAACTGCGCCAGGCAGGCCATCGCGACGCGGTCCGCATGCCGCAGCAGCGTGATGAGCAGACTCCCGACCACGACGGCGTCGGTGAGGTTGTAGCCGTCCTCGATCAGGGGCGAGGCCGGCCGGATCTCTAGCGCGCTTTCCCCGGGGAAACGATCCTGGTACCAGACGTTCCACTCGTCGAAACTGATCATGATGCGCTTCGGCGACTTCCGCGCAGCCGCCACGTGGTCGGCGGTGGCGACCACCGAGGTGATGAAGCGGTCCATGTCCTCGGCGGCGGCGAGGAAGGAATCGACGTCGCCGGCGATGGGCTCGTAATAGGCGTGGGCGGAGATGTGGTCGACCTGATCGAAGCAGCGCTCCAGCACGACCCGCTCCCAGGTGGCGAAGGTCGACATGGCGCGGTTGCTGGATCCACAGGCGACGAGCTCGAGCTTCGAGTCGAAGCGCTTCATGGCTCGGCCCACCTCGGCTGCCAGGCGGCCGTACTCCTCGGGCGTCTTGTGGCCCAGCTGCCAGGGACCGTCGAGCTCGTTGCCCAGGCACCAGACCCTGACGTCGTGCGGCTCGGGGTAGCCGTTCTTCACCCGCCGGTCCGAGATCGCGGTCCCGGCGTCGGCGTTGCAGTACTGAAGGAGCTCGATGGCCTCCGTGACCCCGCGGGTGCCCAGGTTGACCGCGAGCATCGGCTCGGCGCCGACACCTGTGCACCAGGACAGGAAGTCGTCGGTGCCCACCTGGTTCGTCTCAAGCGCTCGCCAGGCGAGGTCGAGAGTGGTGGGCCGCTCCGCCTTCGGTCCCACACCATCCTCCCAGTGGTAGCTCGACACGAAGTTGCCGCCGGGGTAGCGGATCAGCTCGACTCCAAGCTCGCGGACCAGCTCCGCCACATCGGTCCTGAAACCCGCTTCGTCGGCAGCCGGGTGGTCGGGCTCGTAGATGCCGGTGTACACGCAGCGCCCCATGTGCTCGACGAAAGAGCCGAAGAGCCGCCGACCCACCGGTGCCACGACGAAGGCGGGATCGAGGCTCAGCACGGCCCGCACGGCCGAGCGAACTTCCGGTCCGGATGCATCCGCCACAACACCCTCCTTGGTGTGAACCCCTCGTGCAGGTCGCATTTACAACGGTTGACCTGAGTGCTGGGGCCGACGTTACAACGGTTGACCCGGACCTGTAAACCGTTACTATCAGATTGTGATTCTGGCTTGGGTCTCCTGGACGTGCCGCCGAACAGCGGGGCCCCGGTGACCGCGCGGTTGAAGGATGTGGCTCAGCTGGCCGGCGTCAGCCTGAAGACCGCATCGAACGTGATGAACGATCATCCGCACATCAGGCCGGCCACCCGGGCGCGGGTGGAGGCAGCCATCCGCGAGCTCCGCTACCAGCCCAATATCAGCGCTCGGCAGCTGAAGTACGGTCGCGCCGGTTTTCTCGCCCTCGCCGTGCCGCGGATGAACGAGCCGTACTTTGCTGAACTGGCGGCGCGGTTCACCCAGGCCGCCACCCGGCTGGGTTACATCATGCTGCTCGACACCACCTGCGCCGACCTCGCGGCCGAGCGGGTGGTGTTGGACGGGATGCGCTCGCACGTCATCGACGGCATGATCTTCTCCCCCTTGACGGTGTCCGCCGCGGAGATTCGGGCCCGCACCCACGGCGTCCCGATGGTGCTGCTGGGGGAGCGCGCGGTGCTCGACCGGTTCGACCACGTCGCAGTCGACTCGGTGGCGGCCGCCCGAGCGATGACCACGCACCTGATCGAGCAGGGCCGCGGGCGGGTGGGTGCCATCGGCCAGCAGGCTCGCCCGGGTACCGGACTGGTTCGGCTCGAGGGCTACCGACAGGCCCTTGCCGAGCACCAGGTGCCCTACGATCCGGCGCTCGTGGTCGCGGTCAGTAGCTACGAGCGCTCGGACGGGCGAGCCGCCATGCAGACCCTGCTGAGCCTCCCGGAGCCGCCCGATGCCGTGTTCTGCTTCAACGACCTGTTGGCCATCGGCGCCCTGCGGGCGTGCGTCGAGGCGGGCGTCGCCGTCCCAGGTCAGATAGCCGTGGCGGGCTTTGACGACATCGAGGAAGGGCGGTTCTCCAACCCGACCCTGTCCACCATCTCCAGCGACCTCGACGTCCTAGCCTCCGAGGCGCTGCGGCTCCTGCTGAGCCGGGTCAAGGGTGACGAGTCGCCGCCCATCTCGGTGTCGGTGCCCTGGACACTCAAGGCGCGGGAGAGCACAGGGTGCTGACACCGGCCTTCGACGGCTACTTCGCCGACCCGTTCGTCCTGCGCCTGTCCGACGGCTCCTACCTCGCGTACGGGGGTTCGGGCGCCGGCGCCACCGGTGACCGCGTCTTCGAGACGCTGGTGTCGGCGGACCTACGGACGTGGCAGCCGGCGGGGACTGCCCTCCGACGGCTGCCGGAGCGACTGGGCGACCAGTACTGGGCGCCCGAGGTGGCCTACGCCGACGGTGCCTACTGGATGTACTTCTCGGTCGGCCACGGCATCGCGGGGCACCACCTGCGGGTGGCGCGCTCCCGCTCGCCGCACGGCCCGTTCGAAGACACGGGGGTGAACCTGACCCCGGACGAGACGTTCGCCATCGATCCGCACCCCTTCCTCGACTTCGACGGGCGGCACTATCTTTTTTTCGCCCGAGACGTCCCCGGGGCAGCCCGGGCGGGCACCCACCTAGCGGTCGCCGAGCTGTCCACGTCGACGTTGCTGGCGGGACCAGCGACGACCGTGCTCGAACCCAATGCGGACTGGCAGATCTACGAGCGGGGTCGTTCGATGTACGGGCAGACTCTCGATTGGCACACCCTCGAGGGCCCCTCGGTCGTCCGGCGCCACGGCCGTTACTGGCTGACCTACTCCGGCGGGGCCTGGACCGGCCCCGGTTACGCCGTCTCGTGGGGGGTCGCCGACCACCCACGAGGACCGTGGCAGCATGCGCCCGAGGGTGCTCCGCCCCTGCTCGTCACGTCCGACGAGCTCATCGGCCCGGGGCACAACTCGCTGACCACGACCGCGAGCGGTCAGGACGTGATCGCCTTCCACGCCTGGAACACCGCGCGCACCGCGCGCCAGCTGCACCTCCACCACATTGACTTCGGGCCGACGGGTCCCGAGGTCGGCGGCCCGATCGGAGCAACGTGACCTTGTCCACCGTGACCCCGGACCCGCCGCCGTTGCCGGCCGACACCGAGGTGGAGACGGCAGCCGCGGTCACCGGCCTCTACCGGGACGGGATCATCAGCCGGCCCGGTGCGTTCTCGCTCGACTGGGTGACGCGGATGCGGTCCGACATCGAGACCGCCTTCGCGGAAGCGCGCTCACGACCCGACGGCGCAGTGGGCCGTGGTCCGCAGCGGTACTACGTGGAGATCCACCCCGAGCAGCTAGACGGTTTCGTGGACCTGGTGGACCACCCATGGGTCCGACAGATCAGCGAAGCCGTGCTCGGCCCGGACTACCAGATCGTCGAGCTCGGCTTTGACATCCCGTTCCCTGGCGCTGACAACCAACCGTGGCACCGTGACTTCCCGATGCCCGAAGAGACCCGCCGAGCCGGCCGGTTGACGTCCCTGGCCTTCAACCTCACCGCCGTGGACACCGTTGAGGAGATGGGTCCGTTCGAGATCGCCCCTGGTACCCAGTGGGACTGGTCGGAGGAGTTCGAGCACGGCATGTTCCCGCCGAAGAGCGGTTACGGCCGCTACCAGGAGCGGGCGGTCCGGAAGTACCCGCGGCGAGGTGACGTCTCCGCCCGCTCGGCCCTGACGATCCACCGCGGGACGCGCAACACCTCCGCACTGTCACGGCCTGTGCTCGTCCTCGGCGTCGACGCCCCAGGATCCGGCAACGCTGACCACCACGACCTCGCGGTGACCCGTCCCTACTACGAGCAGCTACCGAAGCGCGTCCGCGCCCACCTTGGCTGTCCCGTCGTGGACGAGCTGGTGCCGATCACCCAGAAGCACACGATCGAGGGCCTTGTCATGGGTGAACCCTGAGGTTCCACTGGAGGGGCCGATCGTCACGTCCGCGCGGTCGACCGGCGCGGCCCGGTTTCCATGGAGGGCGCGCGTCTCAGATCTCGGCCCTGTGGAGTGGCCTTTCCCACGAACAGAAGTTCTTACCCCGGGCCCGGGCCGGTCAGGACGCCTGGCTGACCGTCGACATGGTGAAGTCGGCCACCCGCAGCGGGGGCATCAGGGTGCGGTTGTAGTAGTCATTCCACTCCCGGCAGAGCGTGCTGACCGCGGCACCCGCCTCGGTGATCCGGGCGAGCAGCTCGACGGGGGACTCGTTGAAGCGGAAGTTGTTGACCGCACCGACCACCTTCCCGTCCTCGACCAGGTAGACCCCGTCGCGGGTCAGCCCGGTGAGCAGCAGGCGTTCGGGGTCGACCTCGCGGATATACCACAGACAGGTCAGCAGCAGACCGCGTTTGGTGCTGGCCACCATCTCCTCCAGGGTCGCCGTACCGCCGGCGTCCATCAGGAGGTTGTCGGCCGGCGGGGTGGCGGACCGGCCGGTCCGGGCGGCGTACGCGCGGTTGCGGACCAGCTCGGTCAGCACCCCGTCCTGCACCCAGGTCGTGGCGGGAATCGGTAGGCCGAGGTCGAAGACCCACGACGTCCCGTCGGCGGAGCCGGCGTAGTCGACGAAGTCCAGGGTCTCCAGGCCCGGGTAGTCGGGGTCCGAGCGCAGGCGTACGGGCAGCGGGGACAGCCGCTCCCCGACCCGGGTCTTACCCTCGCCCGCGGCGAAGACGTTGCGGCCCTCCTCGGCGTCGCGGGCGTTGGCGGTCCAGAAGGCGTAGATCATCAGGTCGGCCACCGGGCCGGGCGGCAGGATCGTCTCGTAGCGCCCCGGGGGCAGGTCGATCCGGGTCTGCGCCCAGCCGAGCCGCGTGACCAGCTCGTCGTAGTGGGCAGCGACGTCAACGTCGGTGAAGTTGCGGGTCGGCTGCCCCAGCCAGGCCGACCGGGCCAGGTCGGCGGACTTCGCGTTGAGCTCGAACCGGCCCGTGGGCTGGACGCCGCTGCGCCGCAGTCCGTTGCTGGAGGCCAGCGAGGTGGCGGTGACGACCAGCTCGGCGAAGCCGAAGAGCAGCACCTCCTCGGCCCGGGCGCGGCCGAAGGCCGCCTCCAGCCCGTCGGCCACCCCGCTGAGGACCTCGATCCCCGGAGTGGCCGGGGGCGCATCCGCTACGGCGTCGCCGCTTCTTGACCCGACGAGGTCCTCGGCACTGGACTTGGCGGCCGGCGCGGCGTCCTGCGACGGCGGGCCGGTGCGGGCGGCCCGTTCGGCGGCCCGGACCACCGCGGTCACCTCGGTGAGGGTGGAGATCTCCTGGCTGACCGTGCCCACGGCGGTGCCGCCGGACACGTCCGCGGTCGCCACCACGGTCAGGCTGCGGCTGCGCATCTCCCCGTTGGTGGTCAGGGCGTTGTTGGCCCAGCGCAGGTTGGTCTCGGTACGGTCGGACACCAGCACGGTGACCGGCAGCTCCGCGATGGCCAGCGCCCGGTCCAGCAGGGCGGACACGGTGGGGTCACCCCCGAGGTCGGCGGTAGTCATGCCTGCCCTCCTTCGGCGCGGGTGTTGAGGATGTTGACCTGCCGGAACAGAGCCGACGGGCAGCCGTGCGAGACCGGCGCGACCTGACCGGGCTGCCCCTTCCCGCAGTTGAAGGCGCCGCCCAGAAGGTAGGTGGACTCGTTGCCCACGGCCTCCATCGAGCGCCAGAAGTCGGTGGTGGTGGCCTGGTAGGCGACGTCGCAGACCTGCCCGGCGAGCCGGCCGTTCTCGATCCGGAAGAAGCGCTGGCCGGTGAACTGGAAGTTGTAGCGCTGCATGTCGATCGACCAGGACTTGTCGCCCACCACGTAGAGGCCGTGCTCGACGTCGGCGATCAGGTCCTCGGTGCTGGCCCCACCGACGTCGGGTCGCAGCGAGACGTTGGGCATCCGCTGCATCGGGATGTGGCCGGGCGAGTCGGCGAAGGCGCAGCCGTTGGACCGGTCGAAGCCCTTCTCAGCGGCCATCTGCCGGTTGAGCTGGTAACCCACCAGGGTCCCGCCGGAGATGAGGTCGAACTCCTGCTGGGCCACCCCCTCGTCGTCCCAGCCGACGGTGGCCAGACCGTGTTCGACGGTCCGGTCCCCGGTCACGTTCATCGCCTCGCTGCCGTAGTGCAGCGAGCCCAGCTGGTCGAAGGTGGCGAAGGAGGTCCCCGCGTACGCCGCCTCGTAGCCCAGGGCCCGGTCCAGCTCGGTGGCGTGCCCGATGGACTCGTGGATCGTCAGGAACAGGTTGCTGGGGTGCACCACCAGGTCGTAGGTGCCGGCCTCGACCGAGGGGGCGGCGACCGCCTCGGCCAGCAGACCGGGCATCTCGGCGACCTCGGCGTCGAAGTCCCAGCCGGACCCGGTCAGGTACTCCCAGCCGCGGCCGGCCGGCGGCGCGAGGGTGCGCATGGTGGTGAAGCCGTGGTCACCGACGTGGACCGCGGTCAGGGCCGGCTGGATCCGCATCCGCTGCTGCGTGGCGGTGGTGCCGGCCAGGTTGGCGAAGAAGGTGTTCTCCAGCACCCAGGAGACGGCGGCACTGCTGTGGCTGACCCCGGGCTCGGCCAGCAGAACCTCGCTCAGGCCCAGCATCCGGTCCTGGACGGCCGACTCGGCCAGCGTGAACGGGTCCACGTCGTAGGCCGAGACCCAGGTCGCGTCGGGGTAGACCGGCTCGTCGGCGTACTCCACCGAGTGCGGCGTCAGCGGGCGGCTGATCCTCGCGGTGGCCACGGCCCGGTCGGCCAGCTCCGCCGCGGCGGTGGTGGTCAGCGTGTTGACCGCGGCGAAGCCCCACACGCCGTCGTGCAGCACCCGGACCGAGAGTCCGAGGACCTGCTGGTCGGCACTGGTCTCCAGGGTGTGGTCGCGGAAGGTCCGGTGCGCCTGCCGGATCCGCTCGACCCGGACGTCGGCGTGGGTGCAGCCGAGGTCGGCGGCGCGGGACAGGGCGGCGTCGGCGAGCGCGCGCAGACCCAGCGTGAGGAAGGAGTCGTCGACCGTGGGCACGGATCCAACCCTAATCCCCGGCTCCGACACCCTAAGGTGGTCCCGTGAGTGTCGCGGTCCGGGTGATCCCCTGTCTGGACGTCCACGGCGGCCGCGTCGTGAAGGGCGTCAACTTCGTCGACCTCCGAGACGCCGGGGACCCTGTCGAGCTGGGCGCGGTCTATGACGCCGAGGGCGCCGACGAGCTCACCTTCCTCGACATCTCCGCCTCGGTGGAGGGGCGGGAGACCACCCTCGAGGTGGTCCGTCGGACGGCCGAGACCGTGTTCATCCCCCTGACCGTGGGGGGCGGGGTCTCCAGCGTGGCTGACGTCGACGTGCTGCTGCGGGCGGGCGCGGACAAGGTCGCGATCAACACCGGGGTCATCCGCCGGCCCGAGGTGATCGGGGAGATCACCCGCCGCTTCGGCAACCAGGTGCTGGTGCTGTCGGTGGACGCCCGCCGCGCGCCAGGGATGCCCTCGGGCTTCGAGGTCACCACCCACGGCGGCCGGACCGCGGCCGGTCTGGACGCCGTCGAGTGGGCCCGCCGCGGGGTCGGCGAAGGGGTGGGGGAGATCCTGCTCAACTCGATGGACGCCGACGGGACGACCGGCGGCTTCGACCTGGAGATGATCCGGGCGGTCCGGGCCGTAGTCGAGGTCCCTCTGATCGCCTCGGGCGGAGCCGGTCGGGTCGAGGACTTCCCGCCGGCGGTCGCGGCCGGCGCCGACGCGGTCCTGGCCGCCACCGTCTTCCACTTCGGCACCCTCCGTATCGCCGCCGTCAAGGCGGCCATCGCGGCCGCCGGCTTCCCGGTCCGCCGCCCGGTCGGGGCCGGGGCCGTGGCCCCGTGAGCGCCGCCGTGTCGCGCGTCGTGTGGCTGCCGTACGCCAACCGGGCCGAGGCCGCCGCCCGGCTCGGGGGCCTCCCCGACGGGATCCG
>JBBQAB010000262.1:0-2832 GCA_038198385.1 Propionibacteriales bacterium | reverse complement strand
CGCGACCCGCAGCGGGTCGCGCTCCCCGTAGAAAGCGAGCAGTCGGGGAACGTCGACGACCCGGTCGTACATCTGACGTCGCTCGGCCTGCCATCCGACGTCCTGCAGCAGGGTGTCGAGAAGGTCATCGGAGCCACCCAGCCAGCCCGGGAGCAGGTCGACCCACGCCCCCCGCCCGAGCTGCTGGCGGGTCATCAGGGTGCCCAGGGTTCCGAGGCTCGCCGAGGGCTCAGCGGCCCCGTCCGGCCGCTGCTCGAGCGGGTCGGCGAACCCGAGCGGATCAGCGAGCTCGAACCTGTGACCGAGATCGAGCCCGTCACCGACATCAACCTGGTGACCGAGATCGAGCCCGTTACTGAGATCGAAGAGGGACGCCTGCACGAGCGAGGGCATGAGGCCACATTAGCAGAAATAGAGCGTGTGTTCTATTAGGATGCGGAGGGAGACGGGGACGGAGCCGGGGTCGGGGGGGCCGACGGCGTGATTGACGGGTCCAGCGGGGTCTCGGAGGGCGACGGTGGTGGCGTCGGTGTGGGGGCAGCCTTGGCCACGGTCAGGACGATCGCGGTCTGGCGGTCCACCTTGCTGTCGGCCTTGGGTATCTGGGCGATCACGGTGCCGGCGAGCTCAGCGCTCTCCTTCTCGGTAAAGGTCGGCTTGCCGAAGCCCGCGTCACTGGCGGCCCGCTCGGCGGCGGCCCGGCTGAGGCCGGTGAAGTTCGGCACGACCGACTTCCCCGTGGCGTAGGTGAGGGTCACCGTGGAGTCCAGGGCCACCGTGGACCCTGCCCGCGGGCTGATGCTCAGCACCTCGCCCTCCTTCGCGCCGGCGTCCTCGGTCTTGGCGGCGACCGTCTTCACGTTGGTGAAGTTGTCGCCCGCCAGAGCCTTGCTCGCCGCGTCCACGTCGTCGCCGACCAGACCGTCGGGGATGACCCCGGTCTTCGAGCCCTCGTTCAGGGTGAGGTTCACCTCGGTGGAGGGGTCGACCGAGGTGCCACCGATGGGTTTCTGCTGGGTGATCGTGCCCTTGGTCGCATCGTCGCCGTTCTCCTTGGTGATCTTCACCGAAAGTCCGCGTGAGGTGATCTGCTCGGTGGCCTGCTGCTCGGTGTAGGTGAGCACGTTGGGGACCTGGACCTGCGCCACCGGGGTAGTGCCGGAGTTGAGGACCCGCCACAGTGCGAAGCCGCCACCGGCGAGCAGCAGCAGGACGAGCACGGTGACCAGGGCCACCGTCCCCCCGCGACGACGCGCCGGGGTCTCCTCCTCCACGACCTCCTCCCGCCGGATCTCCAGGGGCGGCGGTGCCGCCACGACGCGGGTCGGGCTCTCGTACGCGAGCGGGCGATCCTCCACGCGGGGGACGACGGCGGTGGCCTGCTGACCCGCGAGCACGCGCGCGATGTCGGCCTTCATAGCCCGGGCCGACTGGTAGCGGTCGGCGGGGTCCTTGGCCAGGGCCTTGAGCGTGACGGCGTCGATGTCGTCGCTGATCACCGGGTCGAGCCGGCTCGGCGGGACCGGAGTCTCCCGGACGTGCTGGTAGGCGACGCTGACCGGCGAGTCGCCGATGAACGGGGGTCGGCCGACGAGCAGCTCGTAGAGCAAGCAGCCGGCCGAGTAGATGTCGCTGCGGGCGTCGACGGGCTCGCCCCGGGCCTGCTCGGGGGACAGGTACTGGGCGGTGCCGATCACCGCCGCGGTCTGGGTCATCGTGGCGCTGGTGTCGGCCATGGCGCGGGCGATCCCGAAGTCCATCACCTTGACCCCGCCGGTCTGGGTCAGCATCACGTTGGCCGGCTTGATGTCGCGGTGGATGATCCCCGCCTTGTGGCTGTAGCTGAGGGCGTCGAGGACTCCTTGGGTGAGCTCCAACGCCCGCTCGGGGAGGATCTTGCGCCCGTCCCGCAACACGTCGCGCAGCGTCGGACCCTCCACCAGCTCCATCACGATGTAGGGGATCGAGACCCCGGTGCGCGGGTCGGTCTCCTCGCCGGTGTCGTAGACGGCGACGATCGTCGGGTGGTTCAGACCGGCGGCCGACTGGGCCTCGCGCCGAAAGCGCGCCTGGAACGTCGGGTCGGTGGCCAGGTCGGGACGCAGCTGCTTGACCGCCACCGGGCGACCGAGCCGGCGGTCGACGGCTCGCCGCACCTCCGCCATCCCACCTCGCCCGAGCGTGCCGGACATCTCGTAGCGGCCCCCGACCACGTTTGGCTCGCCCGTCATGTCCCCGATCCTCTCTCGCCGCCCCGGTGGCCGAGTCCGGCCCCGGTGTCGCGGGCCGGTCCGGCCCACCCCACGTCCCCACGTCCACACCCGGCCCCGATCGTCCCGGCCTTCCCGGCCTTCACAGCGCAGCCTTCATCACAGCGCAGCCTTCATCACAGGGCCGCCTCCATCACGGCGCGGGCGATGGGTGCGGCCAGCCGGCCTCCCGCGATGTCGTTCCGCGGTACGTCGGCGTCCTCGATGATCACCGCAACCGCCACCTTGGGTGACTCCAGGGGAGCGAACGAGGTGAACCAGGCGTACGGCTTCCGGCTCAGGTCCGACTGGGCCGTACCGGTCTTGCCGCCGACCCCGATCCCCGGGATCTGGGCGCTGGAGCCGGTGCCCCGGCTGACGACGACCCCCATCATCTGCTGCAGGGCGCGGGCGTTGGCCGGGGTCATCGCCGTCGACAGCGCGGTCGGCTTGTGCGTCTGGATCGGCTTCAGGTCCGGCGCCTGCACCATCGAGACCACGTACGGCTCCATTAGGACGCCGTCGTTGGCGATGGCCGACGTCACCATGGCCATCTGCAGCGGACTGGCGGCCACGTCGTACT
>JBBQAB010000261.1:0-10356 GCA_038198385.1 Propionibacteriales bacterium | reverse complement strand
TCGCCTTGGCGGCCAGGGCGGCGAACCGCTCCGGGGTCAGGTGGAGCACGACCTCGGGGAGCAGCCCGGCGAACCTCGGTTCCAGGCCGACGTCGCGGGGGTGCCGACCGCCCTCGGCGGTCAGGGTGGTCCCAAGGTAGGCCGCCACGGCCTTGAAGGCGCGGTACTGCAGCAGCCGGGCGAAGAGCAGGTCGCGGGCCTCCAGCAGGGCGAGGTCCTCGGGGTCCTCGACCTCGCCCGAGGGCAGCAGCCGGGCCGCCTGGAGGTCGAGCAGGGTCGCGGCCACCACGATGAACTCGCTGGTCTGGTCCAGGTCCCAGCTCGACCCGGCCGCCTTGATGTGGCCGATGAACTCGTCGGTCACCTGCGACAGGGACACCTCGGTGATGTTGAGCTTGTGCCGTGAGATCAGCTGCAGCAGCAGGTCGAAGGGACCCTCGAAGTTGGACAGGTGGACGCTGAAGACCCGGCTCGGCGGCCGGGCGTCGGCCGGGGTCGAGGGAGCGCTCACGATCGAGACAGCCGGGCCACCAGGTCGCTGTCGGGACCGGCGGCCTCGAACTCGGCCAGGACGGCGGCGATGGCCTCCCGGACGAGCCGGCCCCGGTCCACCGCGAGCCCGTGCCGGGCCCGGAGCGTCAGCCGCGCCTGCTCCAGGGCCAGCAGCTCATCCGCGCTCACGTAGACGGTGATCTTCTCGTCGTGCCGGACCCGGCCCGACCCCCGGGCGGGGGGCGCGGACGGGTCGTCGGCGCCGACCAGGGCCGAGGTCCCGGCCCCCGAGGACGGGGGGGCGGCCGGAGCCTGCTCCACCGGCTCGGTGGAGCGGAAGAGCTCGGAGGCCCCCGGCAGGCTTACGCGGCGTGGCACCGGACCAGCACCTCGCGGGCCAGGTTCCGGTAGGAGGCCGCCCCGGGCGAGGCGGTCGCGTACGTCGTGATCGGCTCCCCGGCGACGGTGGTCTCGGGGAACTTCACCGTCCGGCGGATCACGGTGTGGAACACCCGCTCGCCGAATGCCTGCACCACGCGCTCCAGCACCTCCCGGCTGTGCAGCGTTCGCGGGTCGTACATCGTGGCCAGGATGCCGAGGATCTCCAGCTGGGGGTTGAGCCGGTCCTGCACCTTGGTAATGGTGTCGTTCAGCAGGGCGATGCCCCGGAGCGCGAAGAACTCGCACTCCAACGGCATGATCACCTTGTCCGCGGCGGTCAGCGCGTTGATGGTCAGCAGGCCCAGCGAGGGCGCGCAGTCGATCAGGATGATGTCGTAGCGGTCGCGTACCTTCTCCAGCACCCGCAGCAGCGTCTGCTCACGGGCCACCTCCGAGACCAGCTGCACCTCGGCGGCCGACAGGTCGATGTTGCTGGGCAGGATGTCGAGGTCGGGGACGTTGGTCGCGTCGATGACCTCGTCGACCGTGGTGTCCCGGCTGAGCAGCAGGTTGTAGATGCTGTGCTCGAGGGTGTGCGGGTTGACCCCGAGGCCGACCGAGAGGGAGCCCTGCGGGTCGAAGTCGACCAGCAGCACCTTGCGCCCCAGCTCGGCCAGCGCCGCGCCCAGGTTGATCGTGCTCGTGGTCTTGCCGACCCCGCCCTTCTGATTACACATCGCGATGATGAGAGCCGGCCCGTGCGTGTCCAGGGCCGCCGGCTCGGGGAGCACCGGCCACGGTCGACCGGTCGGACCGAGCTCGACCGGCTCCGGGGCCACCGGAGCGGGCGCGGCCGGAGTCGGGGCCGCGGGCGTCGTCAGGTTCAGGGTCTCGGCGTCGGCCGGGGTCGGCCCGGGCGCGTGAGGATCCTGGGGTGGGTGGTCCACGTCGGCTCCTCCTCGGTGCGCGTGCGGTCGTCACGGGGCGGGCCCGCATGTCAGCGGCAGCCTAGTATGCGCGCGGATGCGCGGTTAGATAGACCTCCCGCAGGTGCTCCACGGTCACCAGGGTGTAGATCTGCGTGGTGGTCACCGACGCGTGGCCCAGCAGCTCCTGCACGACACGGACGTCGGCCCCGCCGTCGAGCAGATGGGTGGCGAAGGAGTGCCGCAGGGTGTGCGGGGAGACCGAGGCCTCGATCCCGGCCAGCTCGGCGGTGGTCTGCAGGATGGTCCAGGCACTCTGCCGGGACAGTCGGCCCCCTCGGACGTTCAGGAAGAGGGCGGGCGACCCGCTTCCCCGCTGGGCCAGCTGGGGCCGGGAGCGGACCAGGTAGGCCTCGAGGGCCGCCCGGGCGTACGAGCCCACGGGGACCACCCGCTCCTTGCGGCCCTTGCCCAGGACGCGCAGACCGGGCGCAGACTCCTCGCCCGAGCGCAGCAGCCGCGACACGTCGTCCACGTCCAGGCTGACGACCTCACCGATCCGCAGCCCCGCGCCGTAGAGCAGCTCGAGCAGAGCCGCGTCGCGCACCCCCAGGGTGGTGTCGGGCGCCGGCACCGCCAGCAGGTCCTGCACCTGGGCCACCGAGAGGGCCTTGGGCAGCCGCAGCGGCGGCCGGGGCGGATGAACGGCCTGACCGACATCGGCCTCGGCCACCCCCTCGCCCACGGCGAAGCGGTGCAGGTTGCGGACCGCGACCACCGCGCGGGCCACGCTGGAGCTCGCCAGGGGCGGCCGACTCCAGCCGCCGTCGGGGCCAGGGACGCCCTCGGCCAGGACCATCGCGTAGTCCTGGACCAGCGGCGGGCTGACCGCGGCCGGGTCGCTCACCCCCCGCTCGGCCAGCCAGGAGACGTAGCGACGGAGGTCGCGGCGGTAGGCACTCAGCGTGTGGGGCGAAACCCCGCGCTCCACGCTGAGATGGTCGAGGTAGGTCTGCAGCAGCCGGTCCAGGCTGCCGGTCACGGGAGGACCGAGCCGTCGACGTCGCGCCCGACCGGCCCGCGGGGGTGGGGGCGGTCCCGCAGCGGAATGGTCATCGGTGAGCCGATCATAGGGCCCGGAGAGACGTAGGAGGGTGACGCGGCCGTACGCCTCTGCCGGCCGTACGCCTCTGCCCTCGCCCTCCTGCCCTTCTGGACCCGCGGCCCGACGGTGGCGGGCTGATTCTACAGGCGACCTCGATCAAACCGTTATGTTTGCGTCACCTTTCCGACCTCTCAGGGTGGCCCGGCAGTCGCTCCTCACGACACCCTTGTCGGTCATGAGACGAAGATCACATGCGTCTTCCTGAAAGGGGGCTCTGACCTGCTCAGACGGTGGACCCGGCGGCCTCCTCCGCGCGCAAACCCTTTGCTCGTAAGAACTTCAGGGCGACACCGGGCGGCCTGAGGGTGACCTGAGCGAGACGATATTCCGGGGCACGGGTGTCACGTACGCGTGGCGACCGACGCGTTACGCGGATCTCGATTTCTTTTCCATAACTTTCCCCTGCCATGATCTCGGCATGTCCATCTCCATCAAGGGATTCCTCCTTCGGTTCGGCCTCGTGACCGTGGTCGCCAGCGCCGCCATCTCCGCTGCCGTCCCGGTGGCCGCGCACGCCGACTCGCGGTGGCAGCGTGACTGGAACTACGACTTCACCGGGGCGCATGACGACAGCACGTGGGGTCGCTACGGCTGGGGCTACCAGCCCGTCAACCAGGGCGCCATGGGCGCCTACAAGCCGGAGAACGTGTACACCCACGACGGCGTCCTGGCTTTGCGCACGCAATACAAGGACGGCCAGTGGTCCAGCGCCGGCGTCAGCGGGAACCCCGGCTTCGCCGCCTCCGGTGGCAAGTGGGAGGTCCGGGCCAAGATGCCGGTGGCCAAGGGGATCGGCTACGCCCTCCTGCTCTTCCCCCAGGACGGCAGCTGGCCGCCCGAGGTCGACATCGCCGAGGGCCGTGTCAACGGCAAGGTCATGAGCGTCTACCACTACGGCACCCCCAGCAACCACCAGCAGGGCCAGAGCTACCAGTCGGTCAACACCCACGAATGGCACACCTACGGCGTCATCTTCGAGAGCGACCGGGTGGTCTTCACGATCGACGGGGACAACGTCACCGGCATCATCGACAACGTGCCGGTCACCTCCAAGAAGATGTGGCTGGGCTTCCAGACCGGCGCCATGGACCCCAACGGAGACGCGAAAGCCTACGAGACCATCGACGGTGGCGTGCCGAACGCGCTGACCCCGGCGACCTCGGAGATCCAGATCGACTGGGTCGCCCACTACCACCTCTGAGCGCGAGGGTCCCGCACCGCCCGAGAGCCTCCGGCCCCCACGTCTGACCGACGTGGGGGTCAGTCGCGTAGCGGGATGCCCCGCCGGTCGGCGGCGAAGCTGGGTGAGCGGGTGAGGATCAGGATGCCCTCGACCAGGGACCACACCGCGGTGACCGGCGACAACAGCCCCAGCGACAGCAGCGTCATCAGCAGCTGGAGGACCGCTATCCCGGTCCGGCCGAGGTAGAAGTTGTGCACGCCCAGGGCGCCGAGGAAGATCGCCAGCAGCCCGGCGGCCAGCCGCGACTTCTGGGCCGCGTACAGACCGGCCTGGTACGCCTGCTGCCGCGGGTCGACCGGGTCGCCCAGGCCCGGCCGGTCGTAGGGGGTCCCGTTCGGCTGCCCGGAGCTGACCGGCACCGGGTAGGGCTGGGGCTGCGAGTAGGCGGCTGCCTGCTGGTACGGGACGGGCGGCTGGTACGGGACCGGCGGGTAGGCGTTGGGGTGGGCGGCGGCCTGGTACCCGTCAGGCGAGGGGGGCTCCGGGTATCCCGTCCAGGCCAACGGGACGGTGGGCTCGGGGGACAAGTCCACCGGCGGGTAGAGCGGGACGGTGGGCTCAGGCTCGCGTCCGTACTGGGTCATGGCTGCTCCTCACCCGCGGCCTCACCGGACCCTCGCCCGGTGTCCCTCCAGCGTAGCCGGGAGACTGGGTCCCGGCGCGGAGCTGCCGAATCCGGGCCGCCCGGCCTTGAGACGAGGTGGGCCTCGGGCGACGCCGACCCCACGGATGCGCGGAGCAGCGACAGCAGCCGATGTCGGTCGACGGGACGGAGCTCGGCCCGAACGGGCAGGAAGACGATCCCGGAGAGCATCCGCGACACCGCGGTGGCCCCGTCAGGACCGGGACCCTTCACCGCCACCAGGTTGCTGGTGGCCCGGCTCGCGTCGAACCCTTCCCGCTGCAGCGTCACCACCAGCCGACCCGGGTCGGTCACCACGACCGGGACGAGCCAGTGCGTCCGGTCCGGGAGCCGCCCACCGGGGCTGAGAACCAGGGCGGGAAGCTGACGGACGAAGGTCTCGGCAGCCACCGCGCGGCGGCGAAGCCGGGACGGGTCCCAACGACGGAGCCGGCGGGCCAGGAGGCGGACCAGCGGCGCGGCCGGTCGGCGACGCAGCCGGCGAAGCAAGGCGTCCGGGTCGACCGGATCGGGCACGAAGGACCGGGTCAGTCGGCTGACGAGACCGTCCAGGTCGCGGCCGGTCCACCGACAGAGGGCGACGATCGCCCCGTACGGCCCGGGTCGGGACACGACCAGCAGCGCGGCCGCCGTGATCAGTCTCGCCACGTAGTCCCGGCGTCGTTGGGCGGGCCAGCCCGCCTGAATCCGGGTCATCGCCGCGAGGAGGGCCGGGTCAGCCACCACGACGACCGCTCCGCCCACCGCGCTACAGGTTTTGATCATCCCGAAGCTGTAGAGCGACACCGCCGCCGGCTCGCCGCCCACCCGGTCCGGCCCCGCAAAGGCCTGGGCGCAGTCCTCGACCAGCAGCAGCCCGTGGCGCGACGCCAGAGCGGCGAGCGGCGCCACGTCGACCCGACCTCCGAAGAGGTGAGCCACCAGTAGCGCCCGGGTACGCGTCGTCACCGCGGCGGCCCACGCCTCGACCGTCGGGGCCAGTGTGTCCAGGTCGAGGTCGACCGGAACCGGAGTCAGACCGTGCCGCGCGAGCAGCTCGACCATGTCGGGGTGGGTCAGCCCGGACACGAGGACCTCGGAGCCCGTGGGCCAGTCCGTGGCGGTCAGCAGGAGGTCCCAGCCCGAGCGGACCGAGAGGCTGACCAGGGCCTGACCGGTCCGGCCGCACAGGCTGAGCACCTCGGCCTCCGCCGCGGTCCGCGAACGCACCCATCCGCAGGCGAGCACCCCGTAAGCCACGTCCCCGAGACCGAGGTCCAGGCGGTGCCGCGCGTACACGGGCCCAACCCTCAGAAGCGCCGGAGCTGGTTCCGGGCCGGCCAGGGCGCGTCGGCCGGGCGCAGGGTGCTGAACTCGGACGACAGGGCGGCCCAAGTGGCCAGCACCCCCGAGACGAGGGCCGGGTTCTGCACCCGGCCGGCGAGGACGGCCTCGACCAGGTCCGGCAGCGCGGCCCAGACGATGTCCATGTGAGCCTCCTCCCCCTCGCGAAGGAAGCCCTCAGGAGCGGGTGCGTCGGAGAGGTCGCGGGCCAGGAAGACGCGCAAGGACTCCCCCACGATGCCCGGGGTGGTGAACAGGTCGACGAGCACGTCCCATCGCCCGGCGGCGAGTCCGACTTCCTCGGCCAGCTCCCGCTGCGCGGCGAGAACGTAGGCCTCGCCCGCCACGTCGAGCAGACCCGCGGGTGGCTCGACCAGACGGTGGCGTACGGCGTGCCGGTACTGCCGGACCAGGGCCACGCGCTGGTGGTCGTCCAAGGCGATCACCCCGACCGCACCGGGATGCACCAGGTACTCCCGGGTGATCACCTGGTCGTCAGGGGTACGCACCTTGTCCTGGACGAAGGTGCTGATGTGGCCCCGGGCGAGCACCTCCGAGGACACCACCGGCCAGGCCAGCGGCAGGTCCGCCAGCTCGGCGGCCCCGAAGACGGTCTGCGTCGCGATCCCGGTCACCGGCGCGCGTCGACGGGCAGCCGGGTGGACAGCTTGCGGTCCAGCGCGGCCTCGACGAGCCCCACGAACAGCGGGTGCGGTCGGGTCGGGCGGGACTTCAGCTCCGGGTGGGCCTGGGTGGCCACGAAGAACGGATGCACCTGGGCGGGCAGCTCGACGAACTCCACGAGCAAGCTGTCGGGGGAGGTCCCGCTGATGACCAGGCCGGCGGCCTCCAGCTGAGCGCGGTAGTGGTTGTTGACCTCGTACCGGTGCCGGTGCCGCTCCTCGACCTGGGCCTGCCCGTACGCCTTGGCCACCACCGAGCCGGCCAGCAGGTCGGCTGGGTAGGAGCCCAGCCGCATCGAGCCGCCCAGGTCTCCCCCGCCCTCGACGATGGCGACCTGCTCGGCCATGGTGGCGATCACGGGGTGCGGCGCCTGCGGGGTGAACTCGCTGCTGTCGGCGCCCTCGAGCCCGGCCAGGTGACGGGCCACCTCGATCACCATGCACTGCAGGCCGAGACAGAGCCCGAGGATCGGGGTCTGGTTCTCCCGGGCGTACCGGATGGCCCCGACCTTGCCCTCGACCCCGCGGATGCCGAAGCCGCCGGGGACGACGATGCCGTCCACGTCGTGCAGGGCGGCGGCCGCCCCCTCTGCGGTCTCGCACGAGTCCGAGGGCACCCACCGGATGTTGACCTTGGCGTGGTTGGCGAAGCCGCCGGCCCGGAGCGCCTCCGACACCGAGAGGTAGGCGTCGGGCAGGTCCACGTACTTGCCGACCAGGGCGACGGTCACCTCCTCCTTCGGGTGGTGCACCCGGTCGAGCAGGTCGTTCCAGACGGCCCAGTCGACGTCGCGGAAGCGCAGGTCGAGGCGACGGACGACGTAGGCGTCCAGTCCTTCGGAGTGCAGCACCCGCGGGATGTCGTAGATGCTGGGAGCGTCCACACAGGCGACCACGGCCTGCTCGTCGACGTCGCACATCAGCGAGATCTTCCGCTTCACCGACTCGGGGATCTCGCGGTCGGAGCGGCAGACCACGGCGTCGGGCTGGATGCCGACCTGGCGCAGGGCGGCGACCGAGTGCTGGGTGGGCTTGGTCTTGAGCTCACCGCTCGGCCCGATGTAGGGCACCAGCGAGACGTGCAGGAAGAAGACGTTGGCTCGGCCGACGTCGTGCCGGACCTGCCGGGCGGCCTCGAGGAAGGGCAACGACTCGATGTCGCCCACCGTGCCGCCGATCTCATGGATGACCACGTCGACGTCCGGGCCGCCCATGGCGAGCATGGACTCCTTGATCTCGTTGGTGATGTGCGGGATCACCTGGACCGTGTCGCCCAGGTAGTCACCGCGGCGCTCCTTGGCGATCACGGAGGAGTAGACCTTGCCGGTGGTGACGTTGGCCTCGGCCGACAGGTTCACGTTGAGGAACCGTTCGTAGTGGCCGACGTCGAGGTCGGTCTCCGCGCCGTCCTCGGTCACGAAGACCTCACCGTGCTGGAACGGGTTCATGGTGCCGGGGTCCACGTTGAGGTACGGGTCCAGCTTCTGCATAGTCACCTGGAGCCCGCGAGCAACCAGCAGGCTACCGAGGCTCGAGGCCGTCAGTCCCTTCCCCAGCGAGGACGCGACCCCGCCGGTAACGAAGAGATGTTTGGTTTCTTTCGCACGTGGGCCCACGGGTCTTCATCCTAGGCTGCCCGGTGCCCCGACGCGAACGGCCCGCAGTTCTCAGCGCGTCCGGCGCCGGCGGTCGGGCCGCCCGTCGGCGGCGTTCCGGCGGCGGGTCGTGCGGCCGGCGACCACCGCGTACGCCGTGACCAGGTCATCGGCCACCTCGTCCTCGTCCGGCCAGGTCGCCGCCCGCCGCCGACCGGCGGCGGCGAGCTCGGACCGCAGGGCCGGGTCGTCGACGAGCCGGGCCACCGCGGCGGCCGCCCCGGCCACGTCGTCCGGCTCGACCAGCAGGGCGGCGTCACCGACCAGCTCGGCAATACCGCCCACCCGGGTGCTGACCAGCGGCCGCCCAGCGAGCAGCGCCTCCTGCGCGACCAGGGCCCGGGCCTCCCAGGTCGAGGTCAGGAGCGCGAGGTCTGCCGCCTCCAGCAGGTCGGCGACGTCGGCGCGGGCGCCCAGCAGGCGCACCCGGGAGCGCTGGGCTGCGACCTGGCCGGTCAGCGCGGTCCACAGCGGTCCGTCCCCGGCGACCAGGAACGTCAGGTCCTCCCGGTCGCGGAGCCGGGCCGCGACGTCGGCGACCATCCGCAGGTTCTTCTGGGGGGCGAGGCGTCCCACCGTGAGGACCGCCGTCTCGGTGGCCGCCAGACCCAGCGTCACCCGCAGGGTGCCGCGGTCCGCGCTCACCGCAGGCAGGGCCGGGGCCGCCACCGGGGCGAGCTGGGCCCGCCGGGCCCCGAGCGAGCGGGGCCCCTTCGCGCACTTCGTCAGGGGCTCGCGGCCCCGGAGCGGCTACGCCTTGGCGAGCTCACGCTCGGTCGCCTTGAGGACGCCAGCGCGGTTCTTGTGGGAGCGCTCGTACTCGCGCACCTCCTTGGTGCGCGACTCGTCGTCGCCCTGGCTGAGAGCCGAGGTGATCTCACCGGCGCTCTGCTCGTCGTATCCCGGCCACGGCTCGTTGCCGCGCAGAGACTGGATGCGGTTCAGCACCGTCGCCCGGTTGTCGTTCTTACGCTCGAACGAGTCGACCTTCGCGAGGTCGATCTGCGAGAGCTCTGTGAGCTTGGCCGCGATCTCGTCGGCGTTCAGCCCCTTGTACTTCGCGATCGGGAGGTCGGACTCCGAGGCCACGGCGCCCTTCGCCTGGCCTTCAACCTGAGCGACACCCGGCACCTTGCGGGCCTGGCGCGCCGTGCGCTTGGCCCGGGCGGTGCCCTTCGAGGCCGTGCGCTTGGCGCCCGCGCCCGCGACGCGCGCCGCATCGGCAGCGCCCGTCTTCGTGATGTCGTAGGAGGGATCGCCCTCGAGCTCGGCCTTGGCGACCGCCTCGGTCAGCTTGGGGATCTCCTTGAGCAGGCGGTCGAGCATCTTCTGCTCGTCGGCCCGGATCGAGGCCGCGAGCTTCGCGGTCTGGTCGTCGCCCACCAGGCGGGCGAGCCGCTCGATGGAGGTGTAGGTCGCGATCTCGAGAGCCTCGGTCGCGGATGCGTCCTTGGCGTTCTTGAGCACCTTCTCCTCGCCGCTGGCGCCGCGGATCAGATCGAACGGCGTCTTGGCGAACGCCATGCCCTGCGCCAGCGCCGCCTCGATGGCCCCGATGCCGGCGACGAGCGGGTTACCGCCGTTGCCCAGCTCGGCGAGGCGCTCCTGCACGCGGCGAGCGTGGTCCTGGGTCTCACCCAGGTGCTTCTCGAGACCCGTACGGAACGTGCCGCGGGGGGTCATCGCAATCTGCGACTGCAGGACGCGTACGAGTCCCACTTCGGTCGCGTGCGCCTCGTTCAGGTACTGCACGATCTTCTGCTCGGACTGGCTCACGGATCTACTCCTCAGCTTGTTGTGCCTCTAGGTCGCGCGGAGCGCGGGGTGTCGAACCTGCGGGCGATC
>JBBQAB010000260.1:0-2591 GCA_038198385.1 Propionibacteriales bacterium | reverse complement strand
GTCTGGGTTGGTGGGGGTGGAACGATGACTGTCATGACGGCCCAGCCGCCCCTGCCGATCGCGACCGACCCGGACGCGATCGCGTTGGGTCCCGCGGCGGCGCTGGTCGAGGACCAGGACGGGGGCCGGGTCTTCCTGCACGGGAACCTGGTGTACGCGTGGGCGCCGGGCGAGGACGCGTTGCGGCGGTGGTCCGCGGTCCAGTTGGTCCGCCTCAAGGCCGCCCCGGTCGGGCAGGTCGCGGCCGCGTTCGGGGTCGGGCCGACCACGGTGTGGCGGTGGGGCCAGAGCCTGGCTGAGGACGGGGTGGCGGCGCTGGCCTCGGACAAGCGAGGCCCGAAGGGCCCGCACCGGCTGACCGCGCCGGTCCTCGCCCGGATCCACGCCCTGGCCGCCGGCGGCGCCACCCAGGCCGCGATCGCCGAGCAGGCCGGGGTCAGTACCACCACCGTGCGCCGCGCAATGAGCACGACCGCGTCAAAAGCCCCCACCGCAACCGCCACAACCACCGACGCCGAGGGCCCCGAGCCCGTGCCAGCCGTGCCAGCCGAGCCCGTGCCTGCCGCGGCGGCACCGGAGAGCCCGGTGCTGCCGGTGCTGCCGGTGTTGCCGGCCCCGGTGGACCGGTCCGCGGAGCGGGTAGCGGCCCGGTTCGCGCTGATCGAGCACGCCGCCCCGGTGTTCGCGCCCGCGGCGCGGGTCCCGCTGGCCGGGCTGCTGCTCGCGCTGCCCGCGTTGGAGGCCACCGGGCTGCTGGCCTGCGCGGGGAGGGTGTTCGGGGCGTTGCCGAACGGGTTCTACGGCCTGGACACGGTCCTGCTCGAGGCGGTCCTACGCACCCTGGCCGGTCAGCCCCGCGCCGAGGGCGCCACCCGGATCGACCCGACCGCGTTGGGCCGGGTCCTCGGGATGGACCGGGCCCCCGAGGTCAAGACCATCCGGCGGAAGCTGGGCCTGCTCGCCGCCACCGGCCACGCAGACCGCCTCATCGCGGCGATGGCCGCCACCCACCTCGCCCGACCCACCACCACCGGCACCACCCGCGACGACGGCGACGGCGACAAGGGTGAGGCGGGTTCGGTGGGGATCGTGTTGTACGTCGACGGCCACGTCCGCGCCTACCAAGGCGGCCGCAAGGTCGGCAAGACCCACCTGGCCCGGCTCCGGTTCCCCGCCCCGGCCACCCTGGAAACGTGGGTGTCCGACGCGGCCGGTGACCCGGTCCTGGTCGTCATGGCGACCCCCGGCGCGTCCCTGGCCGGTGAGCTGCGCCGCCTCGTGCCGCAGCTACGGGCCGCGGTCGGTGACGACCGCCGCGTCCTGGTCGGCTTCGACCGCGGCGGCTGGTCCCCGGCCCTGTTCACCCACCTGCACGCCCACGGGTTCGACGTGCTGACCTGGCGCAAAGGCCCCACCCCCGACATCGACCCGGCCGTCTTCACCGACCTGACCTTCACCGACGACACCGGCCGCGAGCACGCCTGGCGGGTCGCGGACACCACCACCACCCTGCCGGTGACCAAGGACAAGACCAAGGCCAGCGATGCCGCCGCCGAGAACGACCCCACGGGCGAGGTCTTCACGATGCGCCAGGTCACCCTGGCCGTGCCCGCCACCACACACGCCAAGAAGCACGCCACCGAAGACGGCACGGCCGGTGACGGGGCCAGGCTGCGTCAGATCCACATCCTGACCACCCGCACCGACCTGCCCGCCGAGCAGATCATCTACCGGATGGGCTGCAGATGGCGCCAGGAGAACTACTTCCGCTACGCCCGGATGCACTTCGACCTCGACTCCCACGACTCCTACACCGCCGCCGATGACGACCCCGACCGGTCCGTGCCCAACCCGGCCCGGAAACACACCTACCAGCAGGTCCTCGCCGCCCGCGCCCGCCACGAGCAGCACACCGCGGCCGCAGCCGCCGCCCTGCTCGCGGCCCGCTCACCCGCCCCCGGCACCCCGACCCTGCTCACCAACGCCGCCCACAACACCCTGACCACCGGCCTACGTCAAGCCGAGGACGAGCTCGACGCTGCCGAAGCCGCCCACGACGCGACCCCGGTCCGGCTGCCGCTGCGCCAGGTCAACCCCGGCCAGCAGGTCCTCGAGGTCCAGACCAAGCTGCTGACCCACGCCATCCGGATCGCCGCGTTCAACACCGCCACCACCCTCGCCAGAGAGCTGCGCCTGCACACCGGGTACGCCCGCAAGAACGAGGAGGCCCACACCCTGATCCGCCAAGCCCTCACCAGCGGCGGCGACATCGACCCCACCACCCCCGGCGTCCTGACGATCCGGCTCGACCCGCTCCCGACCCGCCGCGCGACCACCGCCATCAAGCAACTGTGCGAGCACCTCACAGCCACCAGAACCCACTACCCCGGCACCGACCTCACCCTGCGCTACGAGATCAAAACCGCCCCCTGACACCGCCGAAACTATGGCGCTATGTCAGGAGTCCTGGGATCGGAGGAGTCGAGGGTAGGCAAACATCTCGGGTCGCGCCATCCAGCGCCAGTGTGTCTTGTAGATAAGGAAGAGCCGCAGGCCCGCTTGACTTCGCTCGAGCTTCGAGATGTCGCCGC
>JBBQAB010000259.1:0-2824 GCA_038198385.1 Propionibacteriales bacterium | reverse complement strand
CGGGGTGCGGTTCGTGGTCCCGGGGGACGAGGAGTGGGCGCCCGGGGTGGATGACCTCCGGTTTGCCAACACCATCCAGCGGCGCGGGGGCGAGCCGATGGGGCTGTGGCTGCGGGGTCCGGGCCACCTCGCCGGGCTGGCGGAGCGATCCGTCGCGGTGGTCGGGTCGCGGGCGGCGACGGCGTACGGCAACGGCATCGCGGCCGACCTGGCGGCGGAGCTGGCCGAGGCGGGGGTGACGGTGGTCTCGGGCGGGGCGTTCGGGATCGACGCCGCCGCGCACCGGGGTGCGCTGGTCGCAGGGGGGCGGAGCCTGGGGGTGGTGGCCAACGGCGTCGACGTCCCCTACCCGGCAGCGCACACGGCTCTCTTCGAGATCCTCGCCCGCGACCACCTGCTGGTCTCGGAGCTGCCGCCGGGCGCGCATCCGACCCGCGTACGGTTCCTGGCCCGGAACCGGCTGATCGCGGCGCTGTCGCGGGGCACGGTGGTGGTGGAGGCGGCATTGCGGTCGGGGGCCAGGAACACAGCCGGCTGGGCGTTGGAGTGCCAGCGACCGCTGATGGCGGTGCCCGGTCCGGTCTACTCGGCGGCCTCGGTCGCCCCGCATCTGATGATCCGGAACGGTCAGGCGAGCCTGGTGACCCGTGGGGCCGAGGTGCTGGAGCTGATTGCCGACGCGGGCGACGCCCTGATCCCGGTCCCGCAGGGGCCGCGGCGGCTCACCGACGACCTGGACCCAACCCTGTTGGGCGTGTTCGAGGCCGTCCCGTCGCGTCGGCACGCCTCGGCCGGGGACATCGCGTTGGCCGCCGGGGTGGGGGTCCCTCGCTGCCTGGCGGCCCTGGCCACGCTGGACGACCTGGGCCTGGTCGAGGGCGACGAGCGGGGCTGGCTGGCCGTCCCGGCCGGCCATCGGGTGCGGAAAGGGTGACCGAGCGGGTCCGGTCCGGCAGCGGGTCGGGTCCGGCAGTGGGCCCGGTTCGACTGTGGGCCCGGTTCGACTGTGGTGCCGGTCAGGCGTGTCGGGACGGCTCGTGGTCGGAGTGGCTCAAGGGTTCGAACTGGAAGGTCGAGTGCTCGATGCTGACCGGGAAGTGGTCCGCGACGCAGCGTTGCAGCTCGTCCAGGAGGGCGGGCAGGTGCCCGTCGCCGAAGCACGAGTCGTCTACGACGACGTGGGCGGTCAGGACGGGCAGACCGGTCGCGATCTGGGAGGCGTGGAGGTCGTGCACGCTGTGGACGTGATCGGTCGCCAGCAGGTGACGGCGTACGTCGTCGAGGTCGAGACCCTTGGGGGTCGACTCCAGGAGCACGGCGGCCGCCTCACGCAGGATCAGCACCGCTCGCGGCAGGATCAGCACTCCGACCAGCAGCGACACCACGGCGTCGGCCCGCAGCCAGCCGGTCGTCGCGATGACCACCGCGGCGACGATGACCGCGGCAGACCCAAGCGCGTCGTTGACCACCTCGAGGAAGGCCGCTCGCAGGTTCAGGTCGGCACTGCGGCGCCGGGTCAGCAGTGCGATCGCCACCGCGTTCCCGACCAGGCCCACGATACCGAAGGCCAGCATCGTGCCGGGGGCGATCTCGGGCGGGTGCAGCAGCCGACGGACCCCCTCGACGATGACGTAGACCGCCACCGCCGCCAGGACGACGGCCTGGGCCGCCGCCGACAGCACCTCGGCCCGGCGAAAGCCCCAGGTGCGTCGCCGGTCCGCCGCCCGGCGGACGAGGGTGGCCGCCGTCAACGCAAGCACCAGCCCCATGACGTCGGTCAGCATGTGGCCGGCGTCGGCAATCAGGGCCAGGCTGCCGGACAGCGTTGCTCCTACGACCTGGGCGACGAAGTTGACCGCCGTGACCCCGAGAACCAGCGCCAGGACACGCCGATGGTCTCCGGGTCCGGTCAGGTCACCGTGACCGTGGTCGTGGCCTGCACCCATCTGCTGCGTCCCTCCTTGCCGGTTGCCTCACGCCGTTGCGCCAGCGTGGTGCCTCGTTCCGCCCCGTCGTGGTGCGCCGGACCCACCTTAGTGAGACCGGAGAGGCCGGACCGCCGCTCAGCGACTACCGGCCAGGAACTTCCGCAGCAGGGGCCCCGCAGTGCCCGAACCGGAGCTGCCCTCGCCGACGAAGACCGCGACTGCGAGGTCACCCTGGGCCGCGATCATCCAGGCGTGGGTGCGCGGCGGGGTCTTGTTCCCGTACTCGGCGGTCCCCGTCTTGGCGATGACCGGCTTCCCACCCGGGTCGGCGACGACGCGCCCGCTGCCCTGGGTGACGACCGCCCGCATCATCTGCCGCAGCTGGTCGGCTTCTCCCGACGTGAGCGGGGCGCCGGTGGGCTTGGCCTGCTGGCCGTCCAGCAGGTGCGGGACGACCGTGCCGCCGTGGGCGACCGACGCGGCGACCGCGGCCATGGCCAGCGGAGACGCCTCCACCTTGGCCTGGCCGATCATCTCCGCGGCCTGTCCGGTGGCGCTGTCCTCAGGCGGGACGGAGCCGAAGAACGAGGAGAACCCGACGTCGTAGTCGGTGCCCAGACCCAGCGAGCCGGCGGCGTCGGCGAGCTCAGCGTCGGTGACCTTGCCGCGCTGCCCGATGAAGGCGGTGTTGCACGACTGGGCGAGGGCGGTCTGGAGGTCGATGGCCCCGTTGTAACCCGGCGGGTAGTCGGAATAGTTGGTGAACTTGCGTCCGTCCACGGTCAGCGACGTCGGGCAGGAGACCCGGGAGCTCGGTGTCAGGCCCGCCCGCAGCAGAGCGAGGGAGGAGACGACCTTGAACGTCGAGCCGGGCGGGGCCTGACCGGTCGTCGCGG
>JBBQAB010000258.1:0-10212 GCA_038198385.1 Propionibacteriales bacterium | reverse complement strand
GGGTCCGAACGAGCCGGCCGGGACCGTGAAGTGCTGCATGATGCCGGGCAGATCGCAGAAGCGGATGTCGATGATCTCGACACCCTCATCCTTGACGTAGGCCAACATGTCGTCGGCTCCTTGGAACATCTGTCCTCCGGTGAGGTTGTCGTGTGGGAACACGGATGGATGGGGGTGCGGCACGATCGCCGACACGGGTCATGCGTACGGGTTCGGGTCGGGACCTAGTATGCCGTTCGACCTGCGGCCGGGGCAGGGCCCCCTTCGTCGGGGAGACAGGCGTGTCGGACGCCGCCGGTAGCCTCGTTTCATGCCGAACGACCCGTCCCCCGTGGAGCCCACCGACCAGGCCTACCCGGGCGAGCGGCTGGGCCTGCCCGCCGCCGGACCCGGGTCGCTGGCGTCGTGGCGTTCCCGGGTGACCGCCCTGGTCCTGGACTGGGGCGCCTGCATGGCCGCCGCGGTGGTGTTCTTCGGCAGCGGGGTCCTGACCGGGTCGGGATGGCGGTCCTGGATGATCCTGAGCCTCTTCTTCGTGCAGTCCGCGGTGCTGTGCGCCGTCGCCGGTGGCAGTCTGGGCCAGCTGATCTGCAAGATCACGGTCTACCGGCTGGACGCCCAGCGGATGGGCCTGCCGCGGGCCGTGCTGCGCGCCGCCCTGGTCTCGCTTGCGTTGCCCGCGCTCGTCGTGGGGGTCGACCGGCGCGGTCTGCAGGATCTCGCCGCCGGTACCGCGGTCGTCAACCGACGCTGACGGATCCGTTCAGAAAGCGTTATCCCATCTATATGGATACTGCTATCAGCAAAGTAGACCAGGTGATAGACAGGTCTCATGGTTAACGTCACCGTAACATTCAACCCCGCAAACCCGACCGATGTGCACGAGGCCCGCGCTCTCATCGACCAGATCGCGCAGGCCCGTCAGCCGGTCCAGACCGACCCGGAGGCGATCCACCAGAAGGTGATCGCGCTGCTCCGCGGCTACGGCCGTAACCGCACGGAGTACATTCGCCAGATCGCCAAGGCCTCGCCGGAGCGTGCCCGCTACGAGCAGCTGGTGGCCATCGTCGGCTCCGCCAAGGCGATTGGAGGTGTGCACTCCGCCATCGAGCGGGCCTGGCGGTCCAAGGGCATGACCGGTCCGTTCATCGAGACCGACATGAACGGCGACGCCCGGATGGACATGCGCCTCGCCGACATCGTGCTCTTGGCACTGCACGAGATGGACGAGCCCGACCCCCTCGCCGCGGCGAGGTACTAGTCAGTCCGGCTCGCGCCCGGTCCGGCGTTCTGGACGCTGGCTGACGCTCGCCGGATGCGACAACACCCCGCCGAACCCAGGTGCAACGGGGTGTTGTGCTGCTGGTCTTCTCAGAGGTCGGTTTCCGCCAGGGCACCGCAGCAGGTGTTGATGATCATGCCGGCGACCACGTACGGGTCCATGTTGGCGTTGGGGCGACGGTCCTCGAGCCAGCCCTTCTTCGCCTTCTCGACCGCCCACGGGATGCGGACGGAGGCGCCGCGGTCAGAGGCGCCCCAGCTGAAGCTTTCCCACGACTGGGTCTCGTGCGCGCCGGTGAGCCGGTCCTTGATGCCGGCGCCGTAGGCGGCGACGTGCTCGGCGGCGTTCTTGCCCAGGGCCTCGCAGGCGAGGATGATCGCGTCGTAGTTGGCCATGGTGGCCTTGGTGGAGAAGTTGGTGTGCGCGCCCGCGCCGTTCCAGTCGCCGGGCATCGGCTTGGCGTGAAAGCTGACGACGACGTTGAAGTCCTCGGCGATCCGGTGCAGCAGCCAGCGGGCCACCCACATCTGGTCGCCGATCATCGGGGCCGGCAGCACGCCGATCTGGAACTCCCACTGCGCCATCATGACCTCGGCGTTGGTGCCCTCGATGGAGAGCCCCGCCTTCAGACAGGCACTGGTGTGAGCCTCGATGATGGCCCGACCGACCATCTTCTCGCCGCCGACACCGCAGTAGTAAGGGCCCTGGGGGGCGGGAAAGCCGTTCTCGGGCCAGCCCAGAGGGCGGCCGTGCTGCAGGAAGGTGTACTCCTGCTCGATCCCGAACATCGGCTCCTGGTCGGCGAACTTCTCGGCCGCCTCGACGCAGAACGCACGGGTGTTGGTGGGGTGGGGCGTGAAGTCGGTGAGCTCGACCTCGCACAGCACCAGGATGTCGTCCGGGCCGCGCAGCGGGTCGGGACAGGTGTAGACCGGACGCAGCACGCAGTCCGAGTTGGCGCCCGGAGCCTGGTTCGTGCTGGACCCGTCGAAGCCCCAGATGTCGGGCTCCTTGCCGTCGGCGACGATACGGGTCTTGTTGCGCATGATCGGCGACGGCTTGGTGCCGTCGATCCAGATGTACTCAGCCTGATATGGCATGTCGGTCCCCTTCGGTGATGGTGGGGTTGTCGCGAGACAACTCAGCCCATCGTTGCGGGAGCTCGTGACGGCGGTGTGTCGGTTGGGTTTCTCCCGTGACGCACCCGTGATCCTCGCCGACCGCCCGGCTCAGCCCGGGGTCAGCGCCCCACCGGGCGTGAGTAGGCGTGGTCCGAGATCGTGAACGGGGCCAGCCCGCGGCGACCCCCGGGACTTCTGGGTGCCGGGTTAGCCGACGTCGACGCCCCAGTCGTCCGCGCGCACCTCGATCCCGCCGATGGAGGTGACCGCGTCGGTGATGAGGAGAGCGTCGTCCCTCAGCTGAACGAGAGCGGCGATGAGGTCGTTTACCGCCACCACCGCGACGTCGCCGGGCCGTACGGTGTTGACGAAGGCCGCCTCCTGCCGGCCGAGCCGGTGGCACTGAGCGGCAGCGTGCGGGCGTTCTCGGTGCCGCAGACGGTTCGCAGGTCGGTGCAGGTCTGGTCCATGATCCGGAGGAACTCGGGGTCAAGATGCCCCAGCAGCGGCTGGGCGGTGGTGGCTTCGGCATACGGGTTGGAAGGGCCGGGCCTGGAGAGTTGGCGCTCGACAACGACGGGGGTGGTCACCGGCGCAGGCTATCGCTCGTGGAGGCCTGGGCGCACCGGCCCGACACCCTGGGGCGGAGGTGACGGGTCCGGGACCCTGCGGCGGTCTGGACACGCCTGAGGTCGACCAGGAAGTCGGTGCGAAAGCGTCGAGAGGATGCTCGGGGGTTCATCGGCTCTTCACAGATGAGGGTGTGGTCCGTGTCGATGGGGCCGGCGCGTCGTTGACCGGATAGGCATCGAGGTCTCCCGAGGATGGAAGTTCTCACACAACCCATCCGGAAGACCTCGACATGCCCGACGCTACCGTCGCGGCGACCCTTGATGCTGGGTACGCGCGCGCTGATCTCACAACCTTCTGCCGTCTCGATGAGCTCGGCCTCGAGGTGACCGGCCAACGCCTCGAGCCCGACCGTGCCGTCCTCGCCTGCCGCGTCGTGCAACCGGACCAGTGGTGTCGCCGCTGCGGCTGCCAGGGCGTCGTGCGTGACACCGTCATCCGACGGTTGGCCCATGAGCCTCTCGGGTGGCGACCCACGACCCTGGCGGTCACGATCCGCCGCTACCGGTGCACCGGCTGCCCGCACGTGTGGCGCCAAGACACCACCAGGGCGGCCGAACCAAGGGCCAAGCTGTCACGTCGTGGGCTCCGGTGGGCGCTGGAAGGGATCGTGTGTCAGCACCTCACCGTCGCCCGGGTCGCTGAGGGTCTCGGGGTCGCGTGGAACACCGCCAACGACGCCGTGCTGGCTGAGGGCCAGCGGGTCCTCATCGACGACGCGGCCCGCTTCGACGGGGTCACCGTGCTCGGGGTCGACGAGCACGTCTGGAGGCACACCAGGAAGGGCGACAAGTACGTCACCGTCATCAGCGACCTCACCGGGATCCGCGACCAGGCGGGCCCAGCGAGGCTGCTGGACATGGTCGAGGGCCGCTCCAAGCAAGCGTTCAAGACCTGGCTGAGCGAGCGAGCGAAAGCGTGGCGCGACGGTGTCGAGGTCGTCGCGATGGACGGGTTCACCGGGTTCAAGACCGCTACCACCGAGGAGCTGCCCGACGCGGTCACCGTCATGGATCCGTTCCATGTGGTCCGCTTGGCCGGTGACGCGTTGGATCGGTGCCGGCGACGGATCCAGCAGATCATCCACGGTCACCGTGGCCGCAAAGACGACCCGCTCTACCGGGCACGGCGGACCCTGCACACCGGTGCCGACCTCCTCACCGACCAGCAGAAGGACCGCCTCGCCGTCCTGTTCGACGGTGACGACCATGTCCAGGTCGAGGCGACCTGGGGGATCTACCAGCGCATGATCACGGCCTACCGCGAACCCGACCGGGCCATCGGCCGCGAGCTGATGGTGAAGCTCATCGAGTCCGTCAGCGATGGCGTCCCGAAGGTGCTCACCGAGCTGGTCACGCTGGGGCGGACCCTGAAGCAGCGTGCCGAGGACGTGCTGGCCTACTTCGAGCGTCCCGGCACATCGAACGGCCCAACGGAGGCGATCAACGGACGGCTCGAGCACCTCCGCGGCTCCGCCCTGGGGTTTCGCAACCTCACCAACTACATCGCCAGATCACTACTCGAGTCCGGAGGGTTCAGGCCCCGCCTACACCCTGGATTGTGAAGAGCCGGTTCATCCCCTCGACGCTGATAACGACCCTATCCACGCCAGTCCGCTTCCGGCAAGAACAATGAGTGTCCACCTGAGGACATGACCTATAGCGGACATTTCGCAGATTGAGCCGTGAGAGCGATGTTCAAACCGCAGAAGCGGGCTTAGGTTGTTCCTGCAGGACGGTTTACCGGCCAGCGGAGACGATCGGGGGATCGAGCCGCAGCCGTGACCGGATAGGACAGGAGAAGGTGCCGGGCCACGCAGGGACGATCGGGGGATCGCCAGTCGGGCCGGCGATGCAGTGGGGCCGCTGAGCAGAGATGCCGGCGGCCCCCTTCTGCGTTCGATCCCCTTGCGTTCGATCCCCTTGTGTTCGATCCCCTTGTGTTCGTTCCCCTTGTGTTCGGGCCATCTTGTGTTTCTTGCCCCCTCTTGCACCAGCGGAAGGATCGCTCGCCAGCTTCGGGGGACGCAAAAGGCTGGTAGCCGCCTGCTCGGGGGTTCAGGCGGCTACCAGCTCGCCTGCTGCATCGGGGTAGGGACCCCGGCGTTACGGCCTTCCGCTGTCGTGACCAGACCGTGACTTCGTGGCGTGGCGTTCGGTTGCGGCCGGCTTCAGGGAGGTCGGGCTTTGCCGTGCAGGGCCCGATGTCGGCCTACCGGGGGGTGGCGGTCCGAGACCCTGCGGCGGTCTGGACCCGCATGGGGCCGACCGGGAAGAGGAGAGCGTCGAGAGGATGCTCGGGGGTTCATCCCCCCGACGCTCATGAGAATCGTAGGCAGGGCGCTGTCGCCGCAGCAAGCCAAAAGGGTGTCCACTTGAGGACATGACCTAAAGCGGACATTTCGCGAATGGGGTGGCGGGAGCGGTACCGAAACCGCAGGAGCGGGCTTATGTTGGTTCTGCAGGACGATGTGACGGGGCAGGCGGAGGACGATCGGGGGATCGCATCGCAGCCGAACCGTACCAGGACAAGAGAAGCTGCTCGGAGCGCAGGGACGATCGGGGGATCGCCAGCCACTCCAGCGACGCAGAGGGGCCGCCGGACAGCAATGTCGGGTGGCCCCCTCTCTGTTCCGGCCCCCTCTCTGTTCCGGCCCCCTCTCTGTTCCGGCCCCCTCTCCATGCCAGAGCGGACCGCGCCGCCGGGTCCTCAGGTGGCCGGTCACGATTCGAGGGCGACCGAGGGCGAGGGCGCGGGTGGCGAGCTCGGCTCGGCCACACCGCAGGTGCAGCACCGGGGGGACACTTCATGCCGCCGTCGGCCAGGACGGTGGCCAACCCAGGGGACGCAAAAAGCTGGTAGCCGCCTGCTCGGGGGTTCAGGTGGCTACCAGCTCGACTACTACATCGTCGGCGGACCCCCAGCAGTTACGAACGGCCCGCCGTTGTGACCGAACTGTGACATCGGACGGGTTCGCCGACGGGTCAACAGCAGTCGCCGCTCAGAGCACGGCGCCCGGGTTGAGCAGGCCCAGGGGGTCCAGGGCGTGCTTCACCGTCCGGCTGAGGGCCATCACCTCTGGTCCCAGCTGGGCCGGCAGGGCGCTCTTCTTCGTCCGTCCCACCCCGTGCTCGCCGGTGATGGTGCCGCCGAGGGCGATGGCCGCGCCCATGATCTGGGCGAAGGCCAGCTGGGCGCGACCGGCTGAGGTCGGGTCGTTCCGGTCCACGACGACGATCGGGTGGGTGTTGCCGTCGCCCGCGTGGGCCACGACGGGGATGGAGACCTGGTGCCGCTCGGCGATCTCGGCGATGGTGGCCAGCAAGGTCGGGAGGAGCGGGATCGGCACCCCCACGTCCTCCAGCAGCAACGACCCCTGGGCCTCGATCGCGGTGAAGGCGAGGCGGCGGGCCGCGACGAACATCTCGCTCTCCTGGGGGTCCTCGGTGACGTAGACCTCCTTCGCCCCGTGCAGACCGCAGGCGGCCTCCATCACCTCCACCTCCCGCGCGCAGGCCGAGCCCGGTGCGTCGGACTGGGCGATCAGCAGCGCGCCGGCCGTGCGGTCCAGACCCATGGCCCGGTAGTCCTCGACGGCGTTCACCGACGCCTGGTCCATCAGCTCCATCATCGAGGGGCGCAACGTGGTCCCGATGGTGACGACGGCGTCCGCAGCGGCCTGAACGGTCGGAAAGGCCGCGACCAGCGTGGAGCGGGAGCCCTGGGCGGGAATCAGCCGGAGCACGGCCCGGGTGATGACGCCCAGCATCCCCTCGCTGCCCACGAAGAGTTTGAGCAGCGACAGCCCGGCCACGTCCTTGATCCGCTTCCCGCCCAGCTGGACCAGGGTGCCGTCGGCCAGCACGACGTCGAGCCCGAGCACGTAGTCCGTGGTCACCCCGTACTTCACACAGCACAGACCCCCCGCGTTGGTGGCGATGTTGCCCCCGATCGAGCAGATCTCGTACGAGGAGGGGTCGGGCGGATACCACAGGCCGTGCTGAGCGGCGGCCTTCTTGACCTCGACGTTCAGGGCGCCGGGCTCGACCACCGCCACCCGGGTGGCCACGTCGATCTCCACGTTGCGCATCCGCTCCAGGCTGAGCACGATCCCGCCGTCCACCGCCGAGGAACCCCCCGACAGGCCGCTGCCGGCCCCGCGGGGGACCACAGGCACCCGGTGCCGGGTCGCCCAGCGCATCGTCTCCTGCACCTGGTCGGTCCGCTCGGGGCGCACCACCGCGACGGGGACACCCGCCCGGGGGTCCTGGGACCAGTCCCGGCGGTAGTTCTCGCAGACGACAGGGTCACGGGTGACGACGTCGCCGACACGGTCGACGAGCTCGTCCAAGGCCGACGCTGGCTCCATGCCCCGACGATAGTCCCCACCCGGGGACGCTCCGGAGCCGTACGCCCTCAGGTGACAGTGCCGCGCTCGCGGAAGCGGGGCTGATCCCAGGCCCCGGTGTCCAGGATGTCGCGAAGGGCCTCGACCGCGTCCCAGACCTCGACGTGACTCAGGTAGAGCGGCGTCAGACCGAACCGGAGGACTTCCGGCTCACGGTAGTCACCGATCACCCCGCGCTCGATCAGGGCCGCCATCACGGCGAAGCCGTGGGGGTGCCGGAAGCTGACGTGGCTGCCGCGTCGGTCGTGCTCGCGGGGGGTCACCAGGGTGAGGGGGTGACCGGCACACCGCTGCTCCACCAGCTGCAGGAAGAGGTCGCTGAGGGCCAGCGACTTACGGCGTACCGCGGTCATGTCGGCCCGCCGGGCGATCTCGAGTCCGCACTCGACGAGAGCGAGCGAGACGACCGGCTGGGTCCCGCAGAGAAACCGGCCGATCCCGGTGGCCGGCTCGTAGGTGTCCTCCATCGCGAACGGGCGGGCGTGGCCCCACCAGCCCGAGAGCGGCTGCCAGAACGTGTCCTGGTGGCGACGGCTGACCCAGATGAAGGCGGGGGAGCCGGGTCCCCCGTTCAGGTACTTGTACGTGCACCCGACCGCGAAGTCTGCGTCGGCCGCGGTCAGGTCGACAGGGACGGCGCCGGCCGAGTGGGCCAGGTCCCACAGAACCAGGCCGCCCGCCTGGTGCACCCGCCCGGTCACCCCGGCCAGGTCCCACATGGCCCCGGTCCGGTAGTTGACGTGGCTCAGCATGACCACGGCGACATCCTCGGTCAGCACGGAGTCCCAGGTGCCCGGGGCACCCAGGTCCTCCACCACCCGCAGCTCGTAGCCCCGGTCGAGGAACTCGACCATCCCCTGCGCGATGTAGAGGTCGGTGGGGCAGTTGTCACGTTCGGACACGATCACCCGCCGGGCGGGGTCTTTGCCGCCCTGGATCCGCAGGGCGGCGGCGAGCGCCTTGAAGAGGTTGAGCGAAGTGGTGTCGGTGACCACGGTCTCCCCGGCCCCGCCCCCGATCAGCGGCGACAGCAGGTCCCCCAGCCGACCGGGCGCGCTGAACCAGTCGGCGTCGTTCCAGCTCCGGATCAGCCCGGTGCCCCACTCGTCCTCCACCACGGCGTGGGCCCGCGCGGCCGCCATGCGGGGCTTGGCCCCCAGGGAGTTGCCGTCCAGGTAGATCACCCCGGTCGGCAGCTCGAACTCCGTCGCGAAGCCGGCCAGCGGGTCGGCGTCGTCCTGGCGTACGCAGAGTTCGCGGGTGAGCGTGCCGGTGTCCAGGCTCATGGGGTCCTCTCCTTGGTCCAACCCGAGGTTAGCCGCCCCCGGTGCCGTCATGCGGGGCTCCCGCGGCTGCGGCGCGAGCCGGGTGCCCGACCGCGCTCGTTCTCAGGCGGGTCGGCCCCGGTCTACTCGGCGAGGTCGGCCGCTTCCAGCCAGGCGAGCTCGAGCTCGTCCTTGGTCGTGTTGACCCCGTCGAGCTCGCGCTGGAGTTCGGCCAGCCGGGCGTAGTCGCTGGCCGCGGCGGCCATCTGGGTGTGCAGGGCGGACACCCGCTTGTCGATCTTGCCGATCTGCTGCTCCAGCCGGGACAGGTTCTTACGGGCCTGCCGGGTGTCGGCGGCCGAGCTGGCCCCCCTCGACCCGCTGTTGGACGGCGACCCGGCCGGACCGGTGGACGTGGGCCGGTCCCGGCGGGCCTGGAGGTACTGCTCCACCCCGCCGGGCAGCAGGACGCAGGTGCCGTCGCCCATCAGCGCGTAGGTCACGTCGCAGACCCGCTCCAGGAAGTAGCGGTCGTGGGTGACCACGATCAGCGTGCCGGGCCAGGAGTCGAGGTAGTCCTCGATCACGGTCAGGGTGTCGATGTCGAGGTCGTTGGTCGGCTCGTCCAGGAGCAGCACGTTGGGCTCCGACAGCAGCAGCCGGAGGAACTGCAGTCGCCGCCGCTCCCCGCCGGACAAGGCGTCGAGCCGGGCCGTCAGCTTGTCGCCGGTGAAGCCGAAGTCCTCCAGCAGCGAGCTCGCGCTGGCCTCGGCGCCGTTGGCCAGCATGGTCTGCCGCCGCATCTGGTCCACCGAGTCGAGCACGCGGTCGGTGCCCTTCAGCTCGGTGACGGCCTGGCTCAGGTGCCCGATCTGCAGGGTCTTGCCCTGCTTGACCCGCCCGGAGTCGGGCTGTCGCTCCCCGGTCAGGAGCCGCAGCAGGGTGGTCTTCCCGGCCCCGTTGACCCCGACCAGGCCGATCCGGTCACCCGGACCGATGGACCAGGTCAGGTCCTCCAGCAGCACCCGGCGCGGCCGTCCGTCACTGAGGTCGTCCCCGCCCACCGAGGCGGTGACGTCGGTCAGGTCGAAGACGTCCTTGCCCAGCCGGCTGGTGGCGAAGCGCTGGAGTTCGAAACGGTCGCGGGGCGGCGGCTCGTCCTCGATCAGCACGTTGGCCGCGTCAATCCGGAACTTGGGCTTGGAGGTCCGGGCGGGAGCCCCGCGCCGCAGCCAGGCCAGCTCCTTGCGGAGGAGGTTCTTCCGCCGGGTGGCGATGTTGGCCGCCTGCCGGCTGCGCTCGGCCCGGGCCAGCACGTACGCCGCATAGCCGCCGTCGTAGGCGTCCACCACGCCGTCGTGGACCTCCCAGATCCGGGTGCAGATGGCGTCCAGGAACCACCGGTCGTGGCTGACCACGAGCATGGCGATGTCGCGGGCCTGCAGGGCCCGGAGGTGCTCGGCCAGCCAGCTGACCGCCTCGACGTCGAGGTGGTTCGTGGGCTCG
>JBBQAB010000257.1:0-10124 GCA_038198385.1 Propionibacteriales bacterium | reverse complement strand
GCGCTCCGAGGCCGAGGCCGCCACCATGTGGAACCTGGGTCTGGGTGAGCCGTTCCCGGTGTCGGCGCTGCACGGTCGAGGTAGCGGCGACCTGCTGGACGCCATCCTCGACGCCATCCCCGACGCACCGCGCGAGGTCGACCCGGTCGAGCGTGGCCCGCGCCGGGTGGCCATCGTCGGCAAGCCCAACGTCGGCAAGTCCAGCCTGCTCAACAAGGTCGCCCGTCAGCAGCGGGTGGTCGTCGACAACGCCGCCGGCACCACGGTGGACCCCGTGGACGAGCTGGTCGAGGTGGACGGCACCCTCTACCGCTTCATCGACACCGCCGGGATCCGGCGGCGGGTCAAGGAGGCGTCGGGCCACGAGTACTACGCGAGCCTGCGGACCCACGGTGCCATCGAGCGGGCCGAGGTCTGCGTGGTCGTGGTGGACGCCAGCCAGCCCGTCACCGAGCAGGACCTGCGGATCTTCACCTCGGTGGAGGAGACCGGGCGCGCACTGGTCATCGCCTTCAACAAGTGGGACCTGACCGACGAGGAGCGCCGCCACTACCTGGAGCGCGAGATCGAGCGGGACCTGGTCCAGTTCGAGTGGGCCGCGAAGATCAACATCTCGGCGACCACAGGACGCCACGTCGACCGGCTCGGGCCGGCGATCGAGCATGCCCTGGGCGGCTGGGAGACGCGGATCTCGACCGGCAAGCTCAACGCCTTCCTCGGCCGCATCGTCGCCTCGCACCCGCACCCGGTCCGCAGTGGCAAGCAGCCCCGCATCCTCTTCGGGACCCAGGCCCAGACCGGACCGCCGACCTTCGTCCTCTTCACCTCCGGCCAGATCGACCCCGGTTACGTCCGGTTCGTCGAACGCCGGTTGCGGGAGGAGTTCGGCTTCGTCGGCACCCCGGTGCACGTGGAGGTCCGGGCGCGGGAGAAGCGGAAGAACCGCTGATCGTGTGAGGACACGACCGTTCCGTCCGGCGAGCGCGTTCGGCGCTGCGGCGCGGCTGCGGTAGTGTTTCGCCTCGTGGTCGTGCTCGGAAGAGCGGGACCGGCGGGCTGTAGCGCAGCTTGGTAGCGCACCTGACTGGGGGTCAGGGGGTCGCAGGTTCAAATCCTGTCAGCCCGACCGAAGATGGTCACGATGATGCGGGTCTCTGGCCGGTCCAGGGGCCCGCATCTGTCGTTCCCGGGACCTCAGCCGGCCGCATCACCGACCTGGTGGTCCACTTATCGCACATTTACCTGAAGTCGCGATCCGCTTTGAGCATCGATGAGTAAAGGAGCATGACGCGATGACCGACACCGGAGAAGGACCCTCGGACGACCCCGGGGTGGGCCGCCACCAGGAGCAGACCGTACCGGCCAGGGCACGGCCGGACCCAGGTCCGGACGCCCGCGCATCCGGCTGAGCCCGGCCCACCTGGACCGGGCGGCCGGGGTGCTGCTCGGCGCCGCCTACGGTGACGCGCTCGGCGCCGGCTACGAGTTCGGCGCCGCGGTCCTGGGGCCCGACGAGCGGCCGGGGATGATCGGCGGTGGGCTGGGCGGGTTCGCCGCGGGGGAGTGGACCGGCGACACGGCCCAGACGTGCGCCGTCGCCGCGGTCGCCGCTACCGGCGTCGACCTCCGCACCCCGGGCGCCCTGACCAGCACAGCCCAGGGCTCGGCCCGCTGGTTCGCTGGGTGACCCCCCGCGCCGGCCTGGCCTGGCTGCCCGAGGCCCATCCGGGGGTTCTGGCGGGACCGGCTGGACGGGGCCGAGCGAGGCGACCCGGCCGGCTTCGCCTCGAACGGCTACGACGTGACCGCGCTGCAGGCGGCCTGGTCGGCCATCGCCCACACCCCGGTGCCGACCGAGGCGCCGGCGGCGGGTCGGTTCGCCTGTGCCCAGCTGGTCGACGGGCTCGAGGCCGCGGTCCGGATCGGGCACGACACCGACACGGTGGCCTCGATCGCCGGGGTCCTGCTGGGGGCCCGGTGGGGCGCCTCGGCCGTGCCGGCCGCGTGGCGCCGACGGGTGCACGGCTGGCCCGACGCCACCGCCGAAGACCTGGTCGAGCTGGCCCTGCGCACCGTGCAGGGCGGGCCCGACGCCCAGGGCTGGCCAGGCTGCGACCGCCTGGACGACGGCGGCTGGGGCGGGTTCGACACCCTGGCGGTGCACCCGTTCGACGACGGGGTCTACCTGGGCGGGGCCGGCGCGCTGGACGACCCGCCCGCGGCGGTGACCGCCGTCGTCAGTCTCGGCCGGCTGGGGCGCATCCAGGTGCCGCCGCGGCTGCGGAGCAGCACGTCGGCTTCCGGCTCCCGCACTGTGTGGCCGCCCAGAACCGGACCCCGACGGTCGCCACCCGCTGCGCCGTCCTGCGCGGCCACGACCCGGACGTGGCCCTCCGGCGGGTGGCGGCCGTGCTGCCCGCCGCAGACCCCCGGCCCACCCTGCGGGCCGGGCTGTGCGCCCTGGGGAACGCTCCGCTCTCTGAGCTCGGAGGCGACCCCGGGGCCGAGCTCAGATGCGACCCCAGGGTCGGCCTCCTTCAGCCTCGTCTCAGTACCCGCCCGGCAGGGTGAGAACCCTGGGGCTGGACGACAGCGACGTCGGCCACCAAGGAGAGGACGAAGGTAGGGATCTATGAGCAGCGCAACCGCCGCGGCACCGTCCGCGACCGAGGCCACACGACCGCGGGTCGGCGGCGGGCTGGCGGTCGGCATTCTCGTCGCAGGCGTGGCCTTCGCCATGCGGCTGATTCCTGTGCTGCGCGGGCAGGGGCTGCACAGCCTGCTGACCTACGACGGGGCGGTCTACTACGGCGCCGCGGCCGGGCTGGCGCACGGTCTGCTGCCCTACCGGGACTTCCTGCTGCTGCACCCCCCGGGGATCGTGCTCGCCCTGCTGCCGTTCGCGGCCCTCGCCCGGCTGGTCGGCGACGCCAACGGCTTCGCCGTCGCCTCGGTGGCGTGGATGGGGATCGGGGCCCTGAACGCGGTCCTGGTCACGCGCATCCTCCGACCAGCGGGACTGGTGGCCGCGGCCGTCGGCGGCCTGTTCTACGCCGTGTTCCCGGCCGTCATCTACGTCGAGCACGCGCCCTCGCTGGAGGCGGTGGCCGCCACCTGCATCCTCCTCGCGATGCTGCTGGCCTCCCGCTGGCGTCGCCGGGTGCCGGTCGCCACCCGTACGGTCCTGCTGGTCGGTGCCCTCCTCGGCGTCTCCTCCGGGATCAAGATCTGGGGCGTGGTGGTCGTGGCCGCGGTGGGGCTCTGGTGCCTGCTCACCGTCGGCGTCAAGCGCGCCGTGCTCTACGCCCTGGGGGCGCTCGCCGGGGTGAGCGCGGTCTGCCTGCCGTTCTTCGTCGCGGCCCCCGGCCCCATGTACCGGATGGTCGTGCTGGACCAGCTGGTCCGGACGCCCTCCAAGGCGAGCTCGGCCCAACGGGTGGCCGACATCGCCGGGGTCTCGGGTTGGTCCCTCCCGCACTCCACATCGCTCCTGGTGGTCGCGGGCGTGCTCGCTGTCGTGATCTGCGCGCTGGCCCTGCGGGTCCGCGCCGGGCGCCTCGGCGTCGTCGTCCTGCTGGCCACCGGCGCCATGCTGCTGGTGACCCCATCCTGGTTCCTGCACTACGCCGGTCTCACCGCCGCCCCCGCCGCGGTCGTGGTCGGCTCCGCCGCCGGGGCCCTGGTAGGACTCGCCCGCTGGCGTGCCCTGCGGGCGGTCGTGGTCGTGGCCGCGGCGGCCGGTCTGACCGCGTACGCCGGACCGGCCCTCAGCACCACCTTCGGCAAGGCCTTCCCGGCCCGGGAGCTGGCAGCAGTGATGGCGACCAGCCCGGGTTGTGTGACCACCGACGACCCCCAGGCCCTGATCCAGACCAACCTGCTGGCCCGCAACTTCGCCCGAGGCTGTCCTCTCGTGGTGGACCTGGGCGGCTACTCCTACGACCTGCCGCTCGGGGTCACCGACCACGGTCACCGGGAGAAGAACAAGGCCTGGCAGGCGTACGCCCTGCGCTACCTTGCCAGCGGTGGCTCGACCCTCACGATCCGGTTCCACTCCGGGTTCGGCTTCACCCCGGCCAGCGCTAAGGTCGTCCACCGCTGGCCGGTCATCGGTCGCACCCCGCACTACGTCGTCCACGCCCCGCTCGCCCGGTTGGCCCCGGGTGGCAGCTAGCCGCCCGGGCGGACCGCCCCGCTTCTGCGAGGATGAGGCGTGACCCAGCAACCCGGCCTGCCCCTGGCCGTCGCGGTCGTGGTGCTGCTCCTGCTGGCCCTCGCCGCCTCACGGCTGGGCGGGCTCGGGGTCGAGCGGCTCCTGGGTGTCGCCGGTCTCCGGGCGGTGCTGCAGCTGGCGGTGGTCTCGCTGGTCATCACCGCCGTCCTGAGCCGTCTGGTCTGGTCGCTGGTGTTCGCCCTGGTCATGTTCGCGGCGGCGGTGCTCACCTCGAGCCGCCGCGTCGAGGCCCCGGCCGCCTGGCCGTGGGTGGCGCTGGCCATCGGCGCCGGCGCCGTACCCGTGCTGGCCGTCATCTTCGTCTCGGGCACCGTGCCCTGGAACGGGGCCTCACTGGTTCCGATGTCCGGCATCATCATCGGCGGGGCCATGACGGCGCACTCCCTGGTCGGGCGGCGCTCCTTCACCGCCCTGCGTGAGGAGCACGGAGCCTACGAGGCCGCCCTCTCCCTGGGTCTGACCCGGCCGATGGCCATCTCCGAGGTTGTCCAACGGCGCCTCCCCGAGGCCCTGCTGCCGGGCCTGGACCAGACCCGTACGGTCGGGCTGGTGACCCTGCCCGGCGCCTTCGTCGGCGTCCTGCTCGGCGGCGGGACCCCCCTGCAGGCCGGGGCCGCGCAGATCGTGGTGCTGGTCGGGCTGCTGGCGGCCCAGACCATGACCGTGGTCGTCGCCCACCAGCTCATGCGGGCCGCCCTCCTGCTGCCGCGCGACCTGCAGCAGAGCCTGGTCCTGTGAGCGCCCGTCGGCAGCGAGCCCGGCTGGGCACGCGGCGGGGAGACCGGCTGGTCGGGCGGCTCGGCCCGGAGATGGGGGTCCGCGGCCGCTCGGTCCTGGTCGCGGTCGTGGTCGTCCTCGTCGCGCTGGTCGCGGGCGGCGGCGGTCTGGTGTTCCTGCTGCAGCGAAACCTCGAGAGCAACGCCCTGTCCACGGCCGCCTCCCGGTCCGCCGAGGTGCGTGACCTGATCCGCTCGACCGGGGTGTCCAAGGCCGCCGACAGCCTGCCCTCGGAGGCGCGGAGCGGCCAGCTCGTCCAGATCGTCGACCCGGTTGGGGTCGTCGTCGGCGCGTCCAACCGCCTGGTCCGCGACACGCCCATGTCGCCCGACCGTCCCGAGGCGGGCCAGACGGCGACGGCCCAGGTCGACATCGACTATCTCGGTGCGTCAGGGGACTGGATCGTGGTCTCGCGCGGGGTCGAGGTGTCGGAGCAGACCTACGTGATCCAGGTCGCGGTCTCGGTACGGGTCCAGCGCCAGACGGTACAGACCGTCGCGATCTTCCTGCTCGCGCTCACCCCGGTGCTGCTGGTCGGGGTCGGGGTCGCGGTGTGGTGGCTGGTCGGGCGGGCGTTGCAGTCGGTCGAGCGGATCCGGCGCCAGGTCGCCAACATCGACGCGCCGCAGCTGGCGCGCCGGGTTCCGGTTCCGCCCACCCGGGACGAGGTGGCCGCGCTCGCGGTCACGATGAACGTGATGCTGGACCGGCTCGAGGCGGCCCACCGGGCGCAGCGCTCGTTCGTGTCCGACGCCAGCCACGAGCTCCGCAGTCCGCTGGCCACCCTGACCACCGCGGCCGAGCTGGCCCTGGCGGCCGACGAGCCGACCCGCGACCGGCTCCTCAGCACGATCGGGACCGAGCTGATGCGGATGCGCACCCTGGTCGAGAACCTGATGACCCTGGCCCGGGCCGACGCCCGCGACCTGCCGGTGGCCGCCCTCGACGTCGACCTGGACGACCTGGTCGACGCCGAGGCGCGGCGACTGGTCCTGACCAGCCCCCTGCGGACCCAGGTCGAGCTCGAGCCGGCCCGGGTCCTGGGCGACGAGCAGCGGTTGACCCAGGTGCTCCGCAACCTGGTGGACAACGCCGGGCAGCATGCCCGCTCCGCGGTCCGGCTCACGCTGCGTCAGACCGGAGCGAACGCGGTGCTCTGGGTGGACAACGACGGGCAGCCCATCCCCGTCGGGGACCGGGAGCGGGTGTTCGACCGGTTCGTACGGCTGGATAGCAGCCGGTCCCGCGACGGCGGTGGCAGCGGGCTGGGCCTGGCCATCGCCCGGACGGCGGTGCTGGCCCACGGCGGCTCACTCGCGGTCGTGGACGCCCCGGACGCGTGGTGTCGGTTCGAGCTGCGGCTTCCCCTCGCCGAGCCCCCCGGACCGCCTGACGGAGGCGTCGCCCCGCAACTCCTCGTCGACCCGGAACCCGTCGCTGGCCCCGAGCACTGAGGGCGTCTCCGACGCCGTCAGGACGGCCCCCCAGGCGAAAGCCAGCACGGTCAGTCCCAGCAGCCAGCCGGCCAGGACGTCGGAACCCCACTGCTCACCCAGGAAGAGGCGGGCCAGCCCTCCGAGCAGGCCCAGGCCCAGTCCGACGCCCAGGACGGCGTTCCGGGGGCCCCGTCGTGGCACGTTCGCAGCCAGCAGCAGGGCCGCCAGCCCGTACAGCACAAGGTCCTCGACCGTCGGGACGGACGGGAAGGAGACCGCCAGCGGGACGGCCCCGCCGGCGGCCGGCCGGGGTCGGTTCACGGCGACCTCGACGAGATAGGCCACCCCGGCGCTGGTGACCACGGCCAGGACCAGGATCGCCGGCAGCAGCAGGTGACGGGACCGCAGCCGGAGGCCCACAACCGCCGCCGCCGTGACGACGAGGACCCCCCAGGGCGAGAAGGCCAGGAGCACCAGCCGGGCCGCGTTCGTGGTCCCCGGCGTCTGCCAGGACCGGGCCTGCCGGAGCAGCAGCTGGTCGACCGGGTCGTGGCCGCCGGTCCGGACGACCACGAAGGCCAGCAGCAGGAAGACGAGCAGGGACGCTCCGGCCACCCCCGGCCACCAGCGACCCGCGACCGCGGGAGCCGGATCGGGGCGCACGGAAGAGTTGATCGTCACAGAAACCTCACGGGGGTCGAGCGGTGTGTCCTGGCTGTCTCCAGGATCAGCCCGCGTCCCTGAGGCGGCCCTGTGAGAGCGAGCGGCGGCCCGGCGAGAGGGAGTGGAGGCTGGACCGACCGTACGGGTCAGCCGCCGGTAGGGGTCGGGGCCCCCGGGTCGGCGGGCAGGGGGTCGGCGGCTAGGGGGTGAGGGGGCAGGTCGTCGACCACCGCCGGAACCGGTTCCGCGGCGAGCTCCACGCCGGGCGGAGCGGCGTCGTGGGGATAGCTGCGGGAGAGCAGGACGACCCCGAGGGCGGCGACCAGCCCGCAGCTCACGGCGGCGACGACGGTGGCCGGCGACAGCCCGGCTCCCTCGCCGAGCAGCAGGCGTCCGACGGCGACTGCGACCACCGGGTCGCCCAGGGTGAGACAGCAGATGACCACCTGGGGTGACCCGGCGACGTAGGCCGACTGCATGAGCCACAGGCCCAGCGGTGCGGCCAGCGCGACGCCGGCCACGCTCACCAGGATGACGACCAGATGGTGGCCGGCCGTGCCGGAGGCGAAGAGGTGCCCGATGACCCGGATCAACGGGGACGTCAGGCCGAAGAGAGCAGCAGCGGCCAGCGCCAGCGTGGTGCACCGGACCGCGAGCGGGGCGCGACGGGTCACGGCGGTCGCAGCCAGCGCGAGCACCAGGGCCGCCGCGACGGTGAGGACGAGCAGCCGCAGACCGGGGACCGCGACCTGGGTGGGCGCTCCCGGGGCCAGCAGCACGAGGGTCAGGGCGACGATGCCGAAGACGCTCAGGGCCGCCCCGAGCACGGCCGACCGCGGAGGCCGTCCTCGCGTGCGCACCGACGCGGCGGCGACGGTGACCGGCACCGCGAGCACCCCGACCGGCTGGATGAGCGAGATGGGACCGAAGGCGAGCGCCAGGGTGTGCAGCACCACCGCGGCCAGGCCCTGAGCCGCCCCGAGCAGCCAGTCGGGGTGCCGGACGACCTCCACCACCATGCGCAGGCTCAACGAACCCTGCCCGCCGTCGCGGGCGGACCGGTCGACGATCCCGTGCTGGCGGATCGCGGCGAGCCCGAAGAGCACGGCTCCCGCTGCCGCCAACAGGACGGCCAGCAGCGGGTGTCCGCTCGCGCTGGTCGTCAGCACGGCCAGGAACGTCGAGGGCACAGTCGGTTCCTTCCTCGTCCCTTGCTCTGACGGGTGACCCCGGAAGGACCGCCCGAGCGGGCCCCGGGGGGCCAGGTGTCCCCGGGCCGTATCCGGTCATACTGAGCACGGACCGAGCGGGCCGGCACAGGCTGGCCTCAGGCTACGTCGCCCAGGATGGCACGGCTGCCCCGGGAAGGAGCACAGGTGAGGATCTTGCTCGTCGAGGACGAGACGACATTGGCCCAGACCGTCAAGGAGGGTCTCGTGGCCGAGGGCTTCGTCGTGGACATCGAGTCCGACGGGGTGAGCGGCCTGTGGGCCGCCGGTGAGTTCGCGTACGACGTGATCGTCCTGGACATCATGCTGCCGCGGCTGAACGGCTACGACGTGCTCAAGAAGCTGCGGGAGCACAAGATCTGGACGCCAGTGCTGATGCTGACCGCCAAGGACGGCGAGTACGACCAGACCGACGCCTTCGACCTGGGGGCCGACGACTATCTGACCAAGCCGTTCAACTTCATCATCCTGCTCGCCCGGCTCCGCGCCCTGGTCCGCCGCGGGGCCCCTGAGCGCCCAGTGGTGCTGACCGTCGGCTCGCTGGTTCTCGACCCGTCCCGACGCCTGGTGGAACGAGGAGGCGTCCCGATCCCGCTGACCGCGCGCGAGTACGGCCTCCTGCTCTACCTGATGCGGCACGCTGGCGACGTGGTCAGCAAGGCCCAGATCCTGGAGAACGTCTGGGACTCGGCCTACAGCGGCGGCGAGAACGTGGTCGAGGTCTACATCGGCTACCTGCGCAAGAAGCTGGACGCCCCGTACGGTCTGCAGACTCTGCACACCGTCCGCGGGCTCGGCTACCGGCTCGACGCCGACCAGCCGGTCCCGACCGGTTAGAACCACCGTACGGTACGGCCGGGTCGGCTGGCCTCCGACCGAGCCGGCCCGGCAGCGGGACGCCGGAAAAAGGTCGTGACGGAGGGCGCCGGGCCTGACAGGCTGCACCCGTGAGGGACTTCGATCCACGCACCAGCTTTCTCGGTGAGACGGCCGAGCACAACGACGACCTTCCCCGGGGTGACGAGGAAGAGACAGTGGCTCTGCTGACCGAGCTGAGCCACGGCGGGCCGGCACTGGAGCTCGCGGTCGGGTCGGGCCGTATCGCTCTCCCGCTCGCCGCGCGCGGCGTCCGGGTCGATGCCATCGAGCTGTCTGAGGACATGGTGAGGGTGCTCAGACAGCGGCCCGGAGGGGAGCGGGTGCGGGTCCACCAGGGCGACATGACCACCGTCGACACCGGGAGCACCTACCCCTTGGTCTTCCTCGTCTTCAACAGCATCTTCAACCTGCTCACCCAGGACGACCAGGTTCGCTGTTTCGAGAACGCGGCTCGACATCTCACCCGGGACGGGGTGTTCCTGGTGGAGACCGCGGTGCCCAGCGCCTGGACCCGGCAACACCAGTACGTCCACGCTGAGACGGTGGAGGTCGACCACGTGGTCCTCGATGTCTGCCGTTACGACCCCCTCACCCAGGTCCTGGACGAGAATCACGTCCGTCTCGACGCGGCCGGGGTGCGGCTCCAACCCATCTCCTGCCGGCTGGCCTGGCCGGCCGAGCTGGACCTGATGGCCCGGTTGGCCGGGTTGCGCCTCCGGGAGCGCTGGGGCGGGTGGAAGGCCGAGGCCTTCACCGCCGACAGCGTGCGGCACGTCTCGCTCTACTCCCCGAGCTGAACCGGGGCCGGCCGTTCGGTGCCTCGACCCCCGGGGGTCTAGACCCCGACAGGCTCCGTCGCCGTCGCCGTCGCCGTCGCCTCGCTCGGGGCGACGGTCCGGTCCCGGC
>JBBQAB010000256.1:0-4091 GCA_038198385.1 Propionibacteriales bacterium | reverse complement strand
CTCTCCCACCTTGTCGTGCGGCCCGGCGGCCGCCTCCACCACGACTACCTCGACGCCGGCCCGGGCGAGCGGGAGGGCGGTCGCCGCACCCGCCGGCCCGCCGCCGACCACGATGACCTGGGCGCCCGCGGCCCCGCTAGAGCTCGTCTCGGCTCAGCACCCGGCGGTGCCCCTCCGACGGCAGCGCCTCCCGGTCGGCGACGAGCCGCAGCCCGAACTCCTCGGCCAGGTGCTCGGCCTCCACGGCGGGAGCCGCGATCAGACGTTCGGCCAGCCTGACCTGCTCCCAGGTCGCGTCGCCCGCGGTGAAGGCGGCGGCCAGCCCGGTCTCCACCCAGAGCCGGTCCGACAGCCCGCTGGTCGCCAGGTCGGCCGGAGCCGGTCGCGGGGTCAGGATCCCCAGCTCGTTCCAGCGCGCAATATTGTCGTTCAGCCGGGTCAGCCGGTCGGGTCCGAAGAAGCGCAGCCAGTCCGGTCGCAGGAAGAGATGCTTGAGCCGCTGGGTCACCGACAGGGTGCTGTCCATCACCCGGGAGTAGGACCGCTCGCTGAGCACCTGGTTCGGCACGCGGGCCGCCCAGAAGGAGGGCAACGGCAGGTAGGTACCGACCTCGTAGCCCGACAGGCAGCTCGCCTCGTCCGTCTGCCAGGGCACCCCCATCCACCAGGTCAAGGTGCCGGGTGCACTGGCCTGCACCACCCCTCCGGCTCCCAGTGCCTCGGCCGGGGTCAAGGTGGCGCCGTAGTCCATCTTGGGCGCGACCCCCTCGGCCAGCTGGTTGAGCCGGAACGGCCCCTTCCACATGGCGGCCACCCGCAGCGTCCAGGTGAGCTCGATACCGGGATGGAACGGTCCGCCCAGACAAGACTCGAGGTTGGCCTCGTCCAGCGCTCGCGGCTGGTCGGCCACAGGGCAGTCCGCCACCGTGGCCGGCCGGACCCGCAGGGCCGGGTCGGGGTCGAAGTCCCCCGCGGCCCACTGCTGGAGCCAGTGGTACTGCGTCGGGGTCACGCTCAGGTCGTCAAAGCCGAGCTGCGCATAGTCGCCGAAGGCGTCACCGTAGAAGGGGGGCAGCTGGACCGGCTTCTGCGTGCCCCCGGCGGCGGCCGGGTCACGAAACCAGCCGGCGTACGCGGCCCGGCGCGACTTCTGCTCGGGGGCCGGGCTGGCGAGCCGGGTCAGCAGCTCGGGCGAGCGGAAGTCACTCGGGCTGCCGGGCCCGAAGAGCATGTCGGCGCCCCGGTTGGCCCAGCCGGTGTCGGCCAGCCGCTCGAGGACCGGGTAGACGTGTCGCCAGAACGAGGGCCGGGCCGGTGGGTCGACTGGAAACCTTGGGTTGCGGCAGAAGAGGTCGTAGACGACGTCGTACATGGTGACCACGCCGTACAGGCCCTGGCCGTAGTTGGGCGGCGTGACCGCGACCACGGCCGGCTCCGCCTCGAAGCGCCTGGTGCCGATGGTGACGCTGGCCCGAACCGAGCCGTCGGAGGTGTCGTCGTGCCAGCCCTCGTTGTTCGCGAATGTCGTCGCGGGCTTCTTGAGGTAGGACGCCGACGCCCCGAACCCGCCCAGGACCAGCAGCCGACCCTGCGCGTCGGTCCGCAGCTCACCCAACGGGACCCTGGTCCCCATGAAGGTGCCCGAGTCGAACCGGTACGCCGTGCCCTTGGTGCTCACGCCGGTGATAGTCCGCGAGCCCGGGTCGATGACCAGCTTCGCGCGTGAGGTCCCGACCACCGCACCGTTGCGGCGACCGGCGGTCTTGGCGTACTTCGTGCCCAAGTCCATGGCGTTCAGGAACTGGTACCAACCGGCCTTGCGGTTGGCCAGGTGCACCCGCCACGACACCGAGCCGACGTCGGCGGTGACCTCGCCTACGACCTTGCCGGCCTGGTCGAGACCGTAGACCCGAAACCGGGCCGCCTGTCGCTTGATCCGACCCGCTGGGTCCTTGAACCCTCCCGAAGGCGCCGGCACCTGACCGGGGGTCTCGGGCCCGATGTAGTAGGCGTCCGGGGAGTTGCCCAGCCGCGCGATCCCGACGCCGGGGTAGATGACACACCGCACGATCTCGCTCATGAACCACGTCCTTGGTCGGACCACTGGGGGCACAGGTCTTACCGTGATCGTAGGGACGAGACCTCACTCCCGTCTACGGCCACCGTGACCCTGGGCTCCCGCCCCGCCCCGCCCCGGGAGGCTGGCGGTGAAACGCCGACCCCCGGTCGCGTCGCGGTCCGAGGGTCGGGGCGGGACCTGACCTCAGCCCGCCGGACGGGACCGCTGGCCGTACAGGTGGGACTCGGTGAAGTCCTGCGCCCGGAGGGCCTCGCCGACCAGGATGACCGCGGCCTGACGGAGCCCGGCCGCCTCGACCTGGTCGGGCATGTCGGCCAGGGTGCCGCGCAGGATGACCTCATCGGGCTGGGTGGCCCGGCAGACCACCACCACCGGGCAGTCCGCGCCGTACTCCGGGGTCAGCTCCGCGCACAGCGCGCGAGTCCGCCGGACGGCCAGGTGCAGCACGAGCGTGGCGTGGCTCTTGGCCAGGAAGCCCAGCGACTCCGAGGCCGGCATCGCGGTGGAGGCCGCCTGGGCCCGGGTCAGGATCACCGTCTGCGCCACCTCGGGCACGGTCAGCTCGCGGCCGACCAGGGCGGCGGCCGCGGCGTACGCGGGGACGCCGGGGGTGACGTCCCAGGGCACGCCGGCCCGGTCGAGACGTCGGGCCTGCTCGGCCACGGCCGAGAACAGCGACGGGTCACCGGAGCAGAGCCGGACCACGTCCTGGCCGGCCTCGTGCGCGGCCACCAGGGCGGCTGTGATCTGGTCCAGGTCGAGGTGCTGGCTGTCGACCAGCGTCGTGCCAGGCGCGCAGTGCGCGAGCACCTCGGGGCCGATGTAGGTCCCGGCGTAGACGCAGACCGGCGCCGCGGCGAGCAGAGCCACCGCCCGCAGGGTCAGGAGGTCGGCTGCGCCGGGGCCGGCGCCGACGAAGTGCACGGTCACGGGCGCGGTTCTCCTGCGGGTTCGGCTGGGTGGGGTTCGGCTGGGTGGGGTTCAGCCGGGTGGGGTGCAGCCGGGTGAGTTTGAACGCAGTGCGGCTCAGGCACGGCGGGAACGAGCGGCTTCTGCGCCGACCACTGCACCACGGCACGGGCGGGCTTCCAGCCGGAAAACCCTCCGATCGGGTCCAGCGTCTCCACGCTCAACCGGCTCAGCTCGCCGCCGTACGCCCGCCAGGCCTCGACGAGCACCGTCTCGGTCTCCAGGGTCACCGCGTGGGCGACCAGCCGGCCCCCGGGAGCCAGCCGGGCCCAGGCCGTACCGAGCACCTCAGAGGTCCCACCGCCGCCCACGAAGACCGCGTCGGGGGCGGGCAGGTCGGCGAGCGCGTCGGCGACAGCACCGGTGACCACGACGAGCTCGGGGACCCCGAGCGCGGCGGCGTTGGCCTGGATCCGCGCCGCCCGATCCGGGTCCCGCTCCACCGCCACCGTCTGCGCCCCGGGCTGGCTGCGGGCCCACTCGATACCCACCGAGCCGGCCCCCGCACCCAGGTCCCAAAGCAGCTGGCCGGGCACCGGCCGCAGGTGGGCCAAGGCGGAGGCGCGGACGTCCCGCTTGGTCAGCTGGCCGTCGTGGGCGTACGCCTCCTCGGCCAGCCCGGGCGACGTCGACCAGGCGGGTGACAGCTTGTCGGGCACCACGACCAGCGCGAGGACGTGCAGGTCGGGGACCCGGTCGGGCACGGTCGTCGGGGTGCAGGCGATCCGGGTCTCCTCCGGGCCGCCCAGGTCGGCCAGCACCACCAGCTCGCTGGCCGCGAACCCCGCGGCGACGAGCAGCTCCGCCACCCGGGCCGGGGTGTCGCGGTCCCGGGCCAGGACGAGCACCCGCCGCTGGGGGGCGAGGTGCCGGCGGAGGGCGTCGGGGGAGACCACGTTGAGCCGGACCACCGCGTACGTCTCTGACGACCAGCCCAGCCGGGCGGCGGCCAGCGCCACCGAGGAGACGTGCGGGTGGATCCGGACCCGCTCGATGCCGAACAGCTCGACCAGGGTGGAGCCGACCCCGGCGACCAGCGGGT
>JBBQAB010000255.1:0-9036 GCA_038198385.1 Propionibacteriales bacterium | reverse complement strand
GCCGCGGTAGGAGGTGCGACCGCCGCCGCGGGCCACCGACTTCGAGACGATGGTCGAGGAGGTGTTGGGCGCCTGGTGCACCATCGTGGCGCCGGCGTCCTGGTGCTGGCCCTCGCCGGCGAAGGCGATGGACAGGGTCTCGCCCCGGGCATACTCACCCATCAGGTAGACGGCCGGGTACTTCATGGTGACCTTGGAGCCGATGTTGCCGTCGATCCACTCCATGGTGGCGCCGGCCTCACAGGTCGCCCGCTTGGTCACCAGGTTGTAGACGTTGTTCGACCAGTTCTGGATGGTCGTGTAGCGGCAGCGCGCACCCTTCTTGACCACGATCTCGACCACGGCGGAGTGCAGCGAGTCCGAGGAGTAGATCGGGGCGGTGCAGCCCTCGACGTAGTGCACGTAGGCGTCCTCGTCCACGATGATCAGGGTTCGCTCGAACTGGCCCATGTTCTCGGTGTTGATCCGGAAGTAGGCCTGCAGGGGGATCTCGACGTGCACACCCTTGGGGACGTAGATGAACGAGCCACCCGACCAGACCGAGGAGTTCAGCGCGGAGAACTTGTTGTCACCGACAGGGATGACGGTGCCGAAGTACTCGCGGAAGAGCTCCGGGTGCTCCTTGAGGGCGGTGTCGGTGTCGAGGAAGATGACACCCTGCTTCTCGAGCTCCTCGTTGATCTTGTGGTAGACGACCTCGGACTCGTACTGGGCCGCGACACCAGACACCAGGCGGGCCTTCTCGGCCTCCGGGATGCCCAGCTTGTCGTAGGTGTTCTTGATGTCGGCGGGCAGGTCCTCCCAGGTGTTGGCCTGCTTCTCAGTCGACCGCACGAAGTATTTGATGTTGTCGAAGTCGATGCCGTCCAGCTCGGCACCCCAGGCGGGCATGGGCTTGCGCTCGAAGAGCTTCAGCCCCTTCATCCGCAGGTCCAGCATCCACTGCGGCTCGCTCTTGAGCGCGGAGATGTTGGCCACGACCTCCGGCGTCAGACCGCGCTTGGCGATCGAGCCGGCGGCGTCGGAGTCGGACCAGCCGAACCGGTAGCGGCCCAGAGCGTCCAGGTGCTCGTCCTGGGTGTGCCCGGTGCCGACCGGACCGGTGGGGGCGGGGGCGGGGGCGGTCGTGGACTCGATGATCTCGGTCATATCAGGGCCCTTCCTGAGGGTCGGTGCTGCGCGTCGGAGCGGCGGCGGAAGCCCCGTTCCGGGAGGTACCGACGGACGCGTACGTCGCGTCGGAAGTCTGCGGGGAGGTGGGCTCGGCCGTGACGGCCGGCCGGGTGGGGATGTGGGTCGTGCAGACCCCGTGTCCCTGGGCGATGGTAGCCAGCCGCTGCACATGCACGCCCAGGACACGGGAGAACAGCTCGGTCTCGGCCTCGCACAGCTGGGGGTAGGCCACCGCGACCCGACCGACGGGGCAGTGGTGCTGGCACAGCTGCTCACCCATCGGGGTCGGCACGGCCGAGGCGACGTAGCCGTCCTCGGTCAGGGCTGCGGCCAGCGCCTGGGCCGGGCTCGCCGAGCCCGCCAGCCCCTCCAGCTGCACGACCTCGCGGTAGCGGTCCTCGAGCGTGGCCGCCCGCGCCTGGGCGAACGCGGTCACGGCCTGCTCTCCCCCACCCTCGGCGAGGAAGCGGAGAGCGTCGACGGCGAGCGTGTCGTACGCGGTGTAGAAGATGGAGCGACCGGCGTCGGTCATCACGAACGCCTTTGCCGGGCGGCCCCGCCCGCGGGTGCCGTAGACCCTCGCCTCGCGGGCCTCGACGTGACCGTTGGCGATCAGCAGGTCGAGGTGTCGGCGGATGGCGGCCGGCGTGAGTCCGAGGTGGCTCGCGAGCTCCGCCGCCGTGCAGGGGCCGAGCTCCAGGATGGAGCTGGCCACCTTCTGACGGGTTGAGGAGTCGACGTCTCCCGGGGACGCGCCCGGAACGGACGGCAGCCTCTCCCGGTTCGTTTCCACAACGTAAGTGTGCTCTTATTCGCCCACCCCTTCAACTGAGGCAGCCCTTGCCTGTCGGTGCGGCCGCCAGGGACCCCGCTCCCACGTCCGGCCGCCTTTCCGGGCGCGGCCGGCGACGGCGAGGCTGTCCGTGGTGTCGGTCACACTGGGGCTATGGACCTGCCCGTGATGCCGCCCGTCGCGCCGATGCTGGCGAAGTCGGTCAAGACGATCCCCGAGGGCGACGTCAGCTACGAGCCGAAGTGGGACGGCTTCCGCTCCATCATCTTCCGCGACGGCGACGAGGTGGAGATCGGCAGCCGCAACGAGAAGCCGATGACCCGCTACTTCCCGGAGGTCGTGGCCGCGGTCAAGGCGAGCTTTCCCGAGCGCGCTGTCGTCGACGGCGAGATCATCCTGGTCGGGGCCGACGGCGACCGGCTGGACTTCGAGAGCCTGCAGCAGCGAATCCACCCGGCCGCCAGCCGGGTGCGGATGCTCTCGGAGAAGACCCCGGCCCGCTTCGTGGCCTTCGACCTGCTCGCGCTGGGCGACGAGGACCTGACCGGTCTTCCGTTCCGGGAGCGGCGGGCCCGGCTGGCGGAGGCCCTGGCCGGGGCCAGGCCGCCGGTTCACCTGACCGCGGTCACCTCGGACCCGGCACTGGCCCAGGAGTGGTTCCACCAGTTCGAGGGCGCGGGGCTGGACGGGGTGGTGGCCAAGCCGCTCAGCCTGGGCTACCAGCCCGACAAGCGGGTGATGTTCAAGATCAAGCACGAGCGGACGGCCGACTGCGTGGTGGCGGGCTACCGGGTGCACAAGAGCGGGCCGGACAGCATCGGGTCCCTCTTGCTGGGACTCTTCAACAACGACGGTGACCTGGTGTCGGTCGGGGTGATCGGCGCGTTCCCGGCCGTGCGGCGCCGGGAGCTGATGACCGAGCTGCAGCCGCTGGTCACCACCTTCGACGACCACCCCTGGGCCTGGGCCAGGCAAGAGGACGGGACCCGCACCCCGCGGAGCTCTGAGTCCAGCCGCTGGAACAACGGGAAGGACCTGTCCTTCGTCCCGCTCCGTCCCGAGCTGGTGGTCGAGGTCCGCTACGAGCACATGGAGGGGGTGCGTTTTCGCCACACCGCCCAGTTCAACCGGTGGCGCCCCGACCGCGACCCACGGTCCTGCACCTACGCCCAGCTGGACGAGCCGGTGCGGTTCGACCTGGCCGAGGTGCTCGCGGTGCGCCCGTGAGCGGACGACCCCGGGGCGTCGTCTTCGACTTCTACGGCACCCTGTCCGACCCCGGTGTCGACCCGGTCGCCCACCGCCACGAGGTGACCAGCGAGCGCCTCGGCCTGGACGCGACCACCTTCACCCGGGCCTTGGCGCGCCGGTTCGGCGACCGGGTGCTGGGTGAGCTGGGCGACAGCCGTTCCACCTTGGAGGCGCTCGCGCTGGGTCACGGGGTCCGGCCCGACCCCGAGCAGGTCAGCCGGGCGCTGGCCGCCCACCTGGAGGGGGCCGAGGCTGCAGCGGCGCCGCACCCCGCAGCGTACGGGGTGCTCACCGCCCTCCGCGACGCCGGGATCGCCCGCGGCCTGGTGTCGGACTGCAGCAGCGAGCTGGTCGAGCTGTGGCCGGAGCATCCGCTGCAGCCCCTGGTCGACGCCACGGTCTTCTCCTGGCAGGAGCGACGCCGCAAGCCCGACCGTCACATGTACGCCACGGCCTGCACCCGCCTGGGGGTCGAGCCCGGTGACTGCTGGTACGTAGGCGACGGCGGCAGCCGCGAGCTGTGGGGCGCCAGCCAGGCCGGGATGACCCCGGTCCTGGTGGCCAACGTCCGCTACCCCCACAGCAAGGACTACCGGGCGGACCCGCGCAACTTCGTTCCCGACCGGGTCGTCGACGATCTTGCCGACCTCCCGGGGCTGCTCGGACTGGCGTGAGGGGCGGCGAAGGCCTGCCGAGGACAGCCCCGCGGGCGACGGGGAGGTGGACGAACCGGCTCCCCCGCACCGTCCGCGCGGAGCCCCAGGGCCTTCGGCACGGGCGCTTACACTTCACCGGTGAACACCCGCGAGCCTGCCGCCCTGGTGGTGGAGGCCGTCTTTGTGGGCTTCGGTGACCGCCTGGTGCTCGACGATCTGACCCTGCAGGCTCGGCCCGGCGCGCTCACTGCCGTCCTCGGCCCCAACGGGGCCGGGAAGACCACCCTGGTCCGCTGCTGCACCGGCCTGGTCATCCCGCGCTCGGGCCGGGTCGTCGTGCTGGGCGAGCGGGCCGGGTCGCCCGCCGCCGCCGCCCGCGTCGGCCTGATGCCGCAGAGCACCGGAGCCTGGTCCGGCATCCGGGCCGGTGAGCTGCTGCGCTATCTCTCCAGCCTGTACGCCGACCCGCAGCCCTACCGGGCGCTGGTCGAGCGCCTGGGTCTCGGCTCCTTCCTGGACACCCCCTACCGCCGGCTCTCGGGCGGTCAGCAGCAGGCGGTCAACCTGGCCGGCGCCCTGGTCGGCCGCCCGGAGCTCGTCTTCCTGGACGAGCCGACCTCGGGCATGGACCCCCACGCCCGCCGCGCGACCTGGGAGGTCCTGCGCGAGCTCCGGGCGGCCGGCGTGGCGATCGTGCTGACCACCCACGCGATGGAGGAGGCCGAGGCGCTGGCCGACCAGGTCTTCATCGTGGACGACGGCCGGGTGGTCGTCGCTGGCACGGTGCCCGAGCTGACCCGCGGCGGCACCAGTCTCGAAGAGGTCTTCCTCACCCACACCCGGGTCCGGGCCGCCTGATGAGCACCCTCGACTTCACCCCCGCGCCCGCGGCGGCCCCCGCCCGGCAACGGGTCCTCGCCCACGGGCGTACGGAGCTCCGGCTCCTGCTCCGCAACGGCGAGCAGCTGCTGCTGGCCCTGGTCATCCCCCTCGGCATTCTCGGTCTCGGCCGCTTCGCCAGCGGACGCTTCGGCAGCCTGGCGGTGCTCGCGCCGTCCGTGCTGGCCCTCGCCATCTGGTCATCGGCCTTCACCTCGGTGGCCATCGCGACCGGCTTCGAGCGTCGCTACGGCGTCCTGGAGCGGCTCGCCGCCACCCCGCTGGGCAAGAGCGGCCTCCTGGCCGGCAAGGTGCTCGCCGTCGTGGCCGTCGTCCTGGGTCAGCTGGCCGTGCTGGCCGCCGCGGCCGCACTGCTGGGCTGGCGGCCGCACCCCACTGCGCTGTCCCTGCTGACCGCGGTGCTGGTCGCCGTGCTCGCCGTGGGGACGTTCGTGGGGCTTGCCCTGACTCTGGCCGGGCGGCTCCGAGCCGAGGCCACCCTCGGCCTGGCCAACCTGATCTACGTCGTCCTGCTGGTCGGCGGTGGTCTCGTGGTGCCGGTCAGCCGCTACCCGGGCGCACTGCAACCCGTGATCGACGCGCTGCCGACGGCCGCGCTGGGCGAGGAGCTCCGAGCTGCCGCCCTCGGCCAGACCCTGGTCTGGCCGGTTCTCGTTCTGGCCGCCTGGATGGTGGTGGCCGGACTGCTGGCCCGGAAGGGGTTTCGATGGACAGCCTGACCCGCGAGGTCGTGCCCGACCCGACTCGACCGCGCTCCGCGGTGGGGGCGGTCCTGCACCGCTTCCTCGGCAGCGAGGTGGCGCTGCGCCGCTGGGCGGTGGCCTCGCTGACCGTCAACATCCTGATCGTGGTGACCGGGGCCGTGGTCCGCCTGACCGGGTCCGGTCTGGGCTGCCCGACCTGGCCGCGGTGCTCCGAGTCCTCCTACGTCACCCACCCCGCCCTGGGCTACCACGGTCTGATCGAGTTCGGAAACCGGCTCCTGACCTTCGTCCTCGTCATCGTCGCGGTAGCCACCTGGTTCGCGACCATGCTCTACCGCGACTCGCGGTCCCTCGACCGGCGCGGCGGGCGCCGGCGCGACCTCCGCTGGCTCGCCGGCGGCATGGCGCTCGGCATCCCCGTCCAGGCCGTGATCGGGGGGATCTCGGTCCTGGTGCGGCTCAACCCATTCATCGTCGCCCTCCACCTGCTCGTCTCCATGGTGCTGATCAGCCTCTCCGTCTGGCTGGTCCGTCGCACCCGGCACCGGGCCGGGACGCCGACGGACCGGATCACCGCGTACGCCGCCCGGGCGGTCTTCGCCCTCACCTGGGTGGCGGTCGTGATCGGGACCATGGTCACCGGGAGCGGCCCGCACGCCGGGGACGCGAACGTGCCCCGTACCGGCTTCGACGGTGTCCTGGTCACCCACCTGCACGCCGCCGCGGTCTACGGCACGATCGCCCTGGCGCTGCTCTGTCTGTACCGGCTGCGCAGCCGGGCCGCGCTCCTGGTCGTGGCCACCCTGGTCCTGCAGGCGGTCGTCGGGATCGCTCAGTACCGGCTGGGTCTGCCCATCGGGCTGGTTGGTCTGCACCTGCTGGGGGCCTCCCTCGCGGTCGCCGCGGCCACGAACCTGATGCTGTCGGTGAAGCCTCGGCGCCCGGTCATCCCGACGACGTCGAGCGTCACCGGCCCCAAGACCCTGGCCGGCGCCCGGTTCTCCTCCGACTGGGCGGGACTCACCCGCCGGTGAGCCACCACTCGCGGCGCCGCTCACTGTCCCACCGGCGTACGCGGCAGACCTCGGCCCAGCGGCCGGCCGAGCCCTCCCCCAGGACCCCGAGGACCTCGGGCAGCTGGCTTCGAGCCACCCGGGGGGCGAGGGTGACGTGGGGTGTCCACCGGCCGACACCGAACTGCGGATGCTCACCGGCCCCCGCCGCGGTGGCGACCCGCTGCTGCAGCTCGAGCAGCGCGGGTGAGGCGACGACGCCACGGACGAGGACGAACCGGTCCCGGTCCCGGTGCGGACCGAAGAGCAGCACCGAGCCCAGCTGAACGGTGAGGGACACCCCGGCGACCGCCTCGGCGAGAGCCTCCTCCGCCCCGGCGGGCAGCCGGTCGACCGCGACCAGCGTGAGGTGCGGACGATGAGAGGGACTGGGGACGCCTCGACGGGCGCTCGGGAGGCCGGCGTCAGCCAGCCGGTCCCACTCCTGACGGAGGAGATCCTCGCTCACCGGGTCGAGCACGATCTCCACCGACTGGGTCATCTGCGCCCCACCCCGGTCAGCCGCCCGCTAGGGAGCCGCGACCCGGGTTCAGAACCGCAGCAGCGGGTCAACCGCCGCCGCGACGAAGACCAAGGCCAGATAGCTGTTGGACCAGTGGAACAGGCGCATCGGCTTGAGGGCGGCGTCGGTCAGCCCCCGGCTGGCCCGGACCAGCAGCTGGGCGGCCTCCCACAGCAGGGCCAGCCCGAGGACTCCGGCGACCAACGGGTAGAGCAGCCCGGTGTCGGCCACCGGCCACAGCGCGAGCGAGACGCCCACGGTGACCACGGAGTAGACCATGATCTGCCGGGCCACCACCGGAGCCGGGCGCACGACCGGCAGCATCGGCACCTGGGCCGCGGCGTAGTCCTCGCGGTAGCGGAAGGCCAGCGCCCAGGTGTGCGGCGGGGTCCAGAAGAACACGATGGCGAAGAGGATGAACGGCGGCCAGGCCAGGTGCCCGGTGACGGCGGTCCAGCCGATCAGCGGGGGGAAACAGCCAGCGATACCGCCCCAGACGATGTTCTGGGCCGTACGCCGCTTCAACCACAGCGTGTAGACGAAGATGTAGAACGCGTTCGCCCCCAGCGCCAGGCCGGCCGAGAGCCAGTTGACGAAGAAGCCGAGGACGAGGGTCGCCGCGATCCCCAGAACGGCCCCGAAGACCGTCGCCGCCCGGGCGTCCACCGCGTGCCGGGGTAGTGGCCGACGCCGGGTCCGTCGCATCTGCTCGTCGATGTCGCGGTCGAGCACACAGTTGAACACGTTGGCGCTGGCCGCAGCAAGGCAGCCACCGACCATGGTGGCCAGGACGAGCCCGACCGGTGGGATGCCCCGGGCGGCCAGGAACATGGCGGGCACGGTCGTGACCAGCAGCAGCTCGATGATCCGGGGCTTGGTCAGACCGACGTAGGTGGAGACGATGTCGCGCAACCGGTGTCCGGTGGGGGCCACCGTGGGTTCGAGGCCGGTCCGGGCGAGGCGCCGGTCGGGCGTCACCTGGTCAGACACGTCGATACTCGTCACAAGCCCCACTCGCTCACTGTTACCTGATCCGGCCCACGACCATGCGCCACCTGACCTGCCGGGTGGGCGACCGCCGAGGACGAGTCTAGAGGCCGCATCCCAGAATCACACCTTGCGCCGGGGCCCGCCGCGACTGCACCTGTGTGTTCCTCGCCACCGGACCCCGTATCGGTCGGGAAACGGCCCCGATAGGCTCAGGTGCGTTAGTGCTGCCGGACCCACCCGGCAGCGTCTCTCGGAAGGATCGCACCCTGTGACCGACACCCAAGCCCCAACCGGCTCCTCAGCGACCGGCGACGCCACCGCTGTCCTGCCCGACGGATGGTCCGACCTGGACTCCCGGGCGGTCGACACTGTCAGGCTGCTCGCCGCCGACGCCGTGCAGAAGGTCGGTAACGGCCACCCGGGCACCGCCATGAGCCTGGCGCCCGTGGCCTACCTGCTGTTCCAGAAGATCATGCGCCACAACCCAGCCGACTCGCACTGGCCGGGCCGTGACCGCTTCGTGCTGTCCTGCGGGCACTCGAGCCTGACCCTCTACATCCAGCTCTACCTGGGTGGTTTCGGCCTGGAGCTCGACGACCTCAAGGCGCTCCGCACCTGGGGCTCGAAGACCCCCGGACACCCGGAGTACGGGCACACCGACGGCGTCGAGATCACCACCGGCCCGCTGGGCCAGGGCGTGGCGAACGCCGTGGGCATGGCGATGGCCTCCCGCCGCGAGCGGGGCCTGCTGGACCCCGACGCCGCCCCCGGCAACTCGCCGTTCGACCACCAGATCTACTGCCTCGCCTCCGACGGCGACATCGAGGAGGGCATCACCTCCGAGGCGTCCTCGCTGGCCGGTACCCAGCGTCTGGGCAACCTGACGCTGATCTACGACCACAACCACATCTCGATCGAGGACGACACGAACATCGCCCTGACCGAGGACACCGCCGCCCGCTACCGGGCGTACGGCTGGCACGTGGCCGAGATC
>JBBQAB010000254.1:0-6200 GCA_038198385.1 Propionibacteriales bacterium | reverse complement strand
AGCCCTCCCCCGTCGGGACACCCACGGCCAGGACGTGTTGATCAACCCCACGATCAACCACCACACACAACACTCCAGACGGCCACTATGAGTCGCAGAGCAGAGGGAGGGCCCCATGTTCAAGCCTGAGAACTGGTTAGACCGGGTCTTCGAGATCGGCATCATCGGCAAGGGACTCAACGGGGCGGCTGAACTGATCGGCGGGCTACTCCTACTGTTCCTCACCCCGGCCCGGATTCACCACGTCGCCGCCGCCGTCACCCAAGGGGAACTGTCGGAGGACTCGAGAGACTTCGTCGCCACCCATCTCCTGCACACCGCCAACGGGCTCACCGGTAACGCACTGCTGTTCGGCTCGATCTACCTCCTGGCGCACGGCGTCATCAAGGTGGCGCTGGTGACCGCGCTGCTCCTCAACAAGATCTGGGCCTACCCATGGATGATCGGCGTCTTGTTCGTCTTCATCGGCTACCAGCTCTACCGGATCGCACTGAACCCCACCGCAGGCCTGATCGGGCTCACCGTCTTCGACCTGGTCATCGTCGCCCTCACCTGGCGGGAATACGGCCAACAACGCCTGCGCCGCAAGGCAGGTGCCGACCCTGGTTCAGGCGGCACCGCAGTCCCGCCGGAGGATGCCGCGACGGCACCCGGTGACCAGCACGCCTGAGGTGAGCAGCGTGGGATATCTCCATGGCTGGCGCCGGGGGTGTGGTTCCCCGGCGTAGACTTGCGGTGCTGTTGACCAGCCGACCTGGGGGCTCGGGGGTGCCGCTGAGCGCCGCCTCCGACAGGGCACGACTCACCGTTGCCCGGGATTTTTCGCGTACGCACCACGACGGGTGACCCTGATGACCGCCACCGCCCCCGCCCCGCCTCTTCCCCGTGGCCCGGCCACCGCCTCCAGCGACTTCTCCGCCCTCGCTCACCAGGTCCAGGCCCTCGGGCTGATGCGACGACGCTACGGCTACTACGCCAGCAAGCTCGGCCTGCTCCTGGGCCTGCTGGCGGGTTGCGGCCTGGCCGGACGGCTCCTCGGCAACAGCTGGGCCCAGCTGGTCGTCGCGGTGGCTCTCGCCCTCGTTCTCACCCAGCTGGCCTTCCTGGGCCACGACGCGGCGCACCGCCAGATCTTCGTCTCCGGCCGTCGCAACGACGCGGCCAGCCTGCTGATCGCCACCGGGCTCGTCGGCATCAGCTACGGCTGGTGGCGCAGCAAGCACGGCCGGCACCACGCCCGGCCCAACACCGTGGGCTCCGACCCCGACATCGACCTGCCCGCGGTGGCCTTCACCCCCGAGCAGGTCCAGCAGCGTCGGTACGGTTGGAGCCGTTGGCTGGCCCGCCACCAGGGGGCGTTCTTCTTCCCGCTCCTCCTGCTCGAGGGGCTGTCCCTGCACGTGTCGGGCTTCCGTCGCCTGCTCGGTCGCGAGCCCGTTGAACGCCGCTGGCTCGAGCTCAGCCTGCTGACGGTCCGCCTCGGCGGCTACGTCGGTCTGTTGTTCTGGGTGCTGCCGCCGGGCAAGGCCGCCGCCTTCCTGGGTCTGCAGCTCGCGGTGTTCGGCTTCTATCTGGGGGCGGCCTTCGCGCCCAACCACATCGGGATGCCGCTGGTGGCCCGCGGGCTCAAGCTCGACTTCCTGCGCCGCCAGGTCCTGATGAGCCGCAACATCGCCGGCGGTCGGGTGCTCTCCACGGCGATGGGCGGGCTCAACTACCAGATCGAGCACCACCTGTTTCCCTCGATGGCCCGGCCCTTCCTGCGACAGGCCCAGCCGCTGGTCGCCGCCTACTGCGCGGAGTTGCGGATCCCGTACGCCCGGCCAGGTCTGTGGGCGTCCTACGGTGAGGTGACGCGTCATCTCAACCGGGTCGGGCTGCGCGACCACGACCCGTTCCTCTGCCCTCTGGTCGCCGCGCGTCGGAGTTCGTAGGCCTTCCTGACCCCGGCCGAGGCCCCGTCCCGAGGCGGAGGACGCCTCAGCCGTTGGGCACCAGGTCGAGCCGGGACACGGTCGCGGCCTCGACAGCGGCCCGCGAGAGCGCCAGGGGCCACAGCCGCCCGACCGCCCAGAGCTTCGTCTGGTCGTCGTAGTGCTCGTCGAAGGCGTGTCCCGACACCCCGCTCTGGTTGACCCAGCGGGACGCGTCGACCCCGCCGAGGTCGACCAGCAACCGGAAGGCCGGCGCCCGGACCACGTCGTAACCCGTCCGGTCGTCGTAGGCGGTGGTCTCCAACGCCGCGGCCCCCCCACCGACCGGAAACCGGCCGCGGTTGAACAGGGCCGCCGCCGGGGCGAACCCGGTGCGCCCGAACCAGGGGTTGCGCAGCCGTACGCGGTGCAGCTTGCCCCACTGCCACTCGTTGGTGTCGCGGGCCATCAGCGAGGTGATCTCCTTGCGGGCGTCGGTCATGGCCCGCAGCAGGATGTCGTCGCGGGTCTCGACCTTGTCCGGGGTGCTGACGTCGTCCCACCATCGGCTCTTGGGCTTCTTCATCAGGGTGGAGAGCACCGCGAACCACCGGTCGTCGGTGGTGGGCCACAGCTCAGCCGGGAGCTGGTCACGGAAGGTGGACTTGAGCAGGTTGTGGACCACAACGTTAAAGTAGGCGGCCGGTGCCGACCCGGCGGGAGCGGTGTAGTCCCAGCCCACCAGCGTGCGCTGCCCCTCCGCCACCCAGGAGTCGGCCACCTTGATCCTGAGCAGGGTCGGCACGACCGCGTCGGCGACGCGGGAGGTGTCGTCGGTGAACAGCTCCTGCGCCTGGTCCGCGGTGAGCTTGTCCGTCTCGGCGAGCCGGTCCACGAGCTGCTGGCTGCGCCAGCCGTAGGAGTAGTCCGAGCCCAGCAGGTGCGGATAGGCCCCGGCGGTGACGGGCTGGTCCGCCGCCACGATGACGCCCCCGGGCGGGTTGTAGGTCCAGGGCAGCGCGGCGGTCCCGACGGTCCCGGTCCAGTCGTACGCCGGGTCCCACCCGGGCGCGGGCAGCCGGCCGTCGCCGCGACCCCGGACCGGCACCGCACCGGCGAGCTGGTAGCCGATGTCGCCTGCCACGTCGGCGTAGAGGAGGTTCAGCGAGGGAGCACCCAGCCGGGCCGCGGCGGCTCGGAACTGCCCGAAGTCCTGGGCCCGGTCGAGAGCGAGCAGCGCGTCCATCGTCCGGCCCGGGGCGGAGCCGGTCCAGCGGAGAGCGAGCGCCTCGTGCCGCGCGGTGAGGTCGGTCCCGCCGGTGCCGGCGAGCTGGGCGGCGATGTCGGACACCACTGGACCGTTCCGGCTGGACCGCACCACGAGGGTCCGCGGCTGCTTCTCACCCCGGACGGCCAGCGTCTCGACCCGGGTCATCAGGGGGACGAAGCCCGCGCCCTCTCGGACCGAGTCGCCGGCGACGTCCTCCAGGAACAGGTCCTGCGCGTCGACCCGGCTGCTGCTCAGGGCCCACGCCACGGTGGCGTTGCGACCGATCGTCACCCCCGGCACCCCCGCCATCGCAAAACCGGACACGTCGAAGGGGCAGGTGGTCGAGGCGGCCCGGCAGTGTAGCCCCACCTGGGTGAAGGCGGCGGGGATGGCGGTGGCCAGCTGGACGTCGTTGGACAGCAGCGGCTTCCCGCTCGCCGTCCGGGACCCCGCGACCACCCAGGACGTCTCCGACGTCTGGCCACCCAGACCCGGCGCCCCCAGCACGTCGTTGAGCGAGCGGTCCAGGCCCCGGACGGCGACGACGGCGTCCAGAGCCGCCTGCACCTGCGGGGGCGCGGCGGCCGGACCGGCCTGCGGAGCGTCGGCGTCGGGGCGGAAGATCCCGTTCGCGACCGCGCCCCGGCTCAGGACCGGGTCGAAGCCGCTGCTCGCGGCGTCGGGATAGAGGTCGGCGGCCCGGTCCTCCCCCGCCGCCGCGGTGACCAGGGACCGCTCGGTCTCCTGCTCGTGGTTGCCTCCGAGCTGCCAGGCCACCACCTTGAGCCAGGCCAGCGAGTCGACCGCGGTCCAGTCCTCCGGTTGGTAGTCCAGACCGCGGAGGTCGAGCAGGCTGTACTCCAGCGAGAGGTCGGTGACGGCGCGGCTGTGCAGGTAGGCGTTGACCCCGGCCGCGTAAGCGTCGAGGTAGCGCCGGGTCGAGGAGGACGCGAGCGACAGCTCGGCCTGGGCGGTCTGGCGCCAGCCCAGGGTGCGGGCGTAGGCGTCGACCCGCACCCGGGACGGTCCGAACAGCTCCGCCAGCCGACCGGCGGCGAGGTGACGACGGACGTCCATCTCGAAGAAGCGGTCCTGCGCGTTGACGAAGCCCTGGGCCTCGAACAGGTCGTCAGGGGTGTCGGCGTAGATCTGGGGCACCCCGTAGCCGTCGCGCAGCACCTCCACCGACCCGCTCAGCCCGGGCACGACGAGGCGACCCGAGACCTGGGGCAGGGACTGGCGCGCTGTTCCGATCGCCAGGCTCGAGAACGTTCCGAGTGCGAGGACCAGGACGATCAGGGTGAACAAGAACCAGCGGGGGGTACGACGCACCGGACCAGACTAAGGCTCACGCGAGCGATGTCCGGTGTTAGCAGTCGGTATGCTTGAGTGCCAGTTGAGGCCGGCGTATGAGCCTGAGCCGGTCGACGAAGGAGCGAGAAGAGCAGGATGCCTACCTACCAGTACCGGTGCACCGCGTGCGGCCACGACCTCGAAGCCGTCCAGAAGTTCACCGACTCCGCCCTGACCGAGTGCCCGAGCTGCGGCGGTCAGCTGCGCAAGATCTTCAACGCGGTGGGCGTGGTCTTCAAGGGCTCCGGCTTCTACCGCACCGACAGCCGTACGGGTAAGGCCTCCGACTCCGCCCCCTCCGAGAAGTCGGAGACCCAGGAGACCAAGAAGGACGTCAAGGCCGACAGCCCGGCACCGGCGGCCACGACCGAGTCCTCCCCGGGCTCCAGCGGCGCCAACGGCTCCGGCTCCTCCGGGGCGAAGGGCTCCAACTCTGCCGGTTCGACGAGCTCCGGGTCGAAGGGCTCCAGCTCCGCCGGGTCCACGTCGTCCACAGGGGCGTCCTCCACCGCCTGACCTGTGCAGGACGGGACCGACCCGGGCCGGCGTCCTTATGTTTCCGGTATGACCTTGACGACCCGCGCGCATCCGCCGCACCCCGACCCCATCCGGGACCGCCCCACCCGGGACCGCCCCACCCGAAAAGACCAGAACCGGGACCGCTCGGGCCGACCCGCGACCTCCGCTCGCCGCTCGCGTTGGCGGGAGCTGGGTCGGGCCGTGTCCTGGCACCGCCGGAAGCTGGCCGTGCTGGCCGCGGTCACCGCCGTGCTGGCGAGTGTGGCCGCCGCCACCCCATCCCCTCCCGACACGGTCAGTGTCGTCCGCCTCGACCTGTCGCTCCCCGGCGGCGCGGTCCTGGCGGCCGGCGACCTCGACCTGGCCGAGGTGCCGACCGACGCCGTCCCCGACGGAGCCCTGGCCGACCCCGGTCAGGCCGTCGGCCGGATGCTGAGCGGGCCCGGAGCGCGCGGCCAGGTGCTGACCGGGCTGGCCCTGGTCGCCCTGCGCACCTCGGGGGCCGGTCGGGTGGTCGCCCCGGTGCGTCTCGCAGACCCCGACGTCGCGGCGCTGGTCCGACCCGGTGACCGCGTCGACGTGCTGGCCGCGGACCCGCAGTCCCCTGAGGCCGCGGTCGTGGCCTCCGGGGTCCGGGTGCTGACGGTCCCCCAGCGTGACCCCACCGCGGCCGGCCCGGACGGGGTCCTGGTCCTGCTCGAGGTGGACCGCCGGACGGCATCTGCCCTGGCCCGGGCCGCCGTCAGCGCCACTCTCTCGGTCATCTGGACGTCATAGACGCCTGTTAGCGTCACTTCCTCCGAACACCATCATCTGGAGGACGCCGTGCAGGGCTTCAAGGACTTTCTTCTTCGCGGGAACCTGATCGAGCTGGCGGTGGCCTTCATCATGGGCACCGTCTTCGCCGCGGTGGTCAAGGCCTTCACCGACATCTTCGTCGCCGCACTCGGGCTCATCGTCAACGTCCAGGGCTTCGACGCCCTTCGCGTCGCCGGCCTCCCTGTGGGTCCGTTCATCACGGCCCTGGTGACCTTCGTCCTCACCGCCGCGGTGCTCTACTTCGTCGTGGTGATGCCGTACAACCGTCTGAGCACCCTCCGCAAGAAGGACGAGCCCGAGAAGGCCGCCTCGACCGAGGACCTGCT
>JBBQAB010000253.1:0-6200 GCA_038198385.1 Propionibacteriales bacterium | reverse complement strand
GGAACCGAAGTCTTTGGAACGACCTGACAGAAGGGTCAGGCACTCAACTACGCCCAAGAAACCCGTAGAACAACTCAGCTGCAGCAACGGCACAAGCCCGGCTCATCGGTGGATCGAGGCTTAGCCTTGATCAACCCGCTTGAGGAGGATCCGCCGTGCGTCGGTTAGCACGTCCCGTCGTTTCGTGCCGGGCCGGCGGTTGGTCCCGGTGAGGATCGCTTTCGTGACGGAGACGTGGCTACCGTCGACGGACGGCATCATCACCCGTCTGACCGCCACCTTGCGCGAGCTGGTTCGATCCGGACATCAGGTGTTGGTGATTGCCCCCCAGGGACCGGCGGGCGACGAGGGCGTCGAGCTGCCCGGAGTCAGCGTTCGTACGGTTCCCTCGGCGGGTGTGCGGTGGCTCTACGGGGGGCAGCGGTGGGGACTTCCCTCACCCCGGGTGGGTCGGTTCCTGCGTGAATTCCGGCCCGACGTGGTGCACGTGGCCAACCCCGCCTGCCTCGGGATCGCCGGCGTGCTGGCGGCCACCCGGCAGAACCTCCCCCTGGTCGCCTCATACCACACCGACCTCACCGAGCATGTGCCCCACTACCGGCTCGGCGGTCTGGTGCCCGTGATCTGGTGGCTGCTGAGACAGCTGCACGGCCGGGCCGCAGTCAACTTGGCGACCTCCCGTGCCGCCATCGACAATCTTGAAGCTCACGGCATCGCAGACGTCCAGCTATGGCCGCGAGGGGTGGACCTGGGGCTGTTCCGGCCCCTCGTGCCGCCGCGGGCCGAGCCGCAGCGTCGGCCGGTGGCTCTCTACGTGGGGCGACTCGCCGGGGAGAAGGGGCTGTCGGGTCTGGCCCCGCTCGCTGCCGCCGACAGCGGCTTCGACCTGGTCATCGTCGGCGACGGTCCGCAGTGCGCGGAGCTGACCGCGCGTCTCAGCTCCCCTTCCGTCCGGTTCCGGGGGATTGTCCGGGGGGCAGCCCTGGCCGACGCGTACCGCGACGCGGACCTGTTCGTCTTTCCCTCCACCACTGAGACCCTGGGTCTGGTGCTGCTGGAGGCACTCGCCTCGGGGCTGCCGGTCGTGGCGGCCGATAGTCCGGCGAGCCGGGAGGTGCTCGCGGACTGCGCAGTGGCGCGGCTGTACCCCTCCGACGAGCCGGCGCAGCTCCTGACCCTGGCCCGCGACATCATGGCCCTGCCGGTAGACCAGCGGTCTCGTGCCGAGGCTGTGGCGACGGCTCAGCACTGGACCTGGGAAGGAGCGACGGCGACCCTGCTGACGTTCTACACGGCGGCGGTGAGCCGCGCCACCGCTGATCCGGTTAGGGGGCGACAGGAGCCTGGCCAAGCTAGCCTTCGGGGCTGGAGCCGGGAAGTCACCACCCCGCCGAACCGTCCCTGACTGGTCAGGAAACGTCCGGCACGCGAGGGCTTCACCCGGGTGTGACGCGTCCGGGGTTCTCCAGTCGATAGCCGTGTCCGCGGAGGGTGACGATGGTGGGAATCCAGCTGTTGGGGGTCCCGCTCTGCCGGTGCGTGTTGGCGAGCCGGCGGCGGAGCGCGTCCATGGTGACGTCCAGGGTCTTGGTCGAGCCGTACCAGTTCTCATCCCACACCTCGTCCATCAGTGTCTCGCGGCTGACCGCGGTGCCGGAGCGTGACGCGAGTGCGGCGAGGAGGTCGAACTCCTTCGGGCGTAGGGACATCTCGCCGCCGTCGACCAGACAGCGTCGACCAGCGAGATCGATGTTGAGGGCGCCGAGCTCGATGACGGACGGCTCCTCGACCACCGGACGAGGACGACGGCGGAGGTGGGCCCGGAGCCGCGCAAGGAGCACGGTGAGACTGAACGGCTTGACGAGGTAGTCGTCAGCACCTGCGTCAAGGCCGACGATGACGTCGATCTCGGTGCTGCGGGCGGTGAGGATGATCAGGAGCAGGTCGGGAGAGTTCCCTCGCAGCGCTCGCGCGAGGTCCACGCCATCGAGGTCTGGCAGGCCAAGGTCGAGCAGGACGACATCCGGGTGCGCCAGTTGGGCATGGTCCAGGCCAGCCTTGCCGGTACGGCACCAGCTGGTCAGGTAGCCGCCGCTCTGCAGTCCGACCTGGAGGTGATGTCCGATGGCGAGGTCGTCCTCGATGACCAGGACTGAGGGGATGAGCGGATCCGTCCGACTCATGCCGTGATGCTACCCGTGGCCGGGTCCCCAGGGGCAGCCGACTTCCTACCCCATCCCACGGCCCCGAGGGGTGCTGCCGGAGGCCGAACCGCGCAGGCCCCTCGCTCGGGGCCACGGGTGCTCCGCTGCTGTGGGCGCCCGCCTCTCTCACAGGTCACGCAGTTCCTCCACCGGGGGTCGCGTGGAGGTGCGGGCACTGGCCAGGGCGGCTGCGGTGATGGCGAGGAGGACGGCGAGGACGGTGATCGTCAGATACCCGGCGGGCACGGCAATGCTGGACGGCGGGGGATCGAAGACACCGGTCAAGACCTTCACGAGCATCTCTGACAGTCCCCAGGCGATGACCGCACCGGCGGCGATGCCGGCGGCCGTGACCACGGCGGCCTCGGACAGCACGAGGCCCCGTAGGTCGCGTCGACGGGCGCCGAGAAGACCGATGATCGCCTGGGTGCGGCGGCGTTCGGCGACCCCGGCGACCAGCACCAGTGCCGCGGCCGCGGCGGCGAGGAGGACGGCAAAGGTTAGCTCGAGCCGGGTCAGGCCGGCCAGGTTCACCGAGGTCAGACTGGAACCGACCTGGGCGCGGGTCTGGGTGATGTCGCTGACGGTGGCTGAGGTGCCGACCTGCCGGCGCAGGGCGGCGGCGATGCCTGGCTGCTGGCGGCCGCCGGTGTCCACCAAGAAGGACCCGACCGCGTTGGAGCCGGTGGTGCGGGCAACGTAGTCGGCATTGGCGACGAAGAAGCTGTCCTTGGGGGCGGTGGGGAATTCCGTGACGATACCGGCGTAGTGGAACGGGATGGTCCGCAGCGTTTTGGAGGTTGCGTCCTGCAGCCGAAGGTTGAGCAGGTCGCCGGGTTTGAGCTGGAAGTCCTTGACGGTTTCGGCGCTCACCAGGACCGCATCCGGCTGGGCGCTCAGGGTGGCCATCATCTCTCGTGCGGTGCCGCCCTGGAAGTAGGCGTCCTGCAGCGCGGTGGCGCTCGTGATCGTGTTGGGTCGGACTCCGTAGAGGTCTTGCAGATCGGCACCGACGTAGGCGAACCGGTGCTGGATGGGCTCGACGTGCCTCACCCCGGGGTTGGACGCCAGAGCAGCGGCCTGGGCAGGGTCGGCGGGCGTGCCCGGGGCGGGTGTGACGGTGACGTCCGCGCCATTGGTGAGTTGGGCGTCGGCCTCGGCTTGCTGGGCGTAGGTGGCGTTGAACACCGCCGTCGAGGTGGCGAACGATACGGCGAGAGCGAGGAGGACGATGGCGCGGGCGAGTCGGCGGCGTTGCCGGGTGAGCATGGCGGCGCCTGGTCGGGCCAGGCGACCAGTCAGTGGGCTGATGAGTCGGGCTAGCGGCCGCTGCCCCCGGGTAAGCCCCAGGATGGCGAGCCGCCACAGCAGCAGCGCCGCGCCCAGCCAGAGCAGGGTGGGGCCGAGGAACGCCCAGTACGAGACGGCGATCGAGGGAACACCTTCGGGGGCCAGGACCAGGGTGTAGTTGTTGCGGCTGGACGCGGCGAAGACGAGCAGCGCGCCAGCGATGAGGACCAGGTCGAGCCCGTAGCGCATCCACCACGCATTGGCTGGTCGACCGATGCTGCGGCGGGAATCGGCGACGGTGAGGCTGCGGAGGTCCCGCAGCGCGGGGACCAGGACCGTTAGTCCGGTGATGAGCAGTCCGGCGGCGAAGGCGACGGCGAACCAGACTGCGGTGGCGGCCGGATTGGTGCCGAAGCTGGCGGGGCCGAAGGCGAGCCGGCCCGTGGCCAGGGCGGCGAGCAGGCCGAGCAGTCCTCCGCCCACCCCGACCAGCAGGGCTTCCGCAGCCGCAAGCCTGGCGATCCGGCGGGGCTCCAGCCCGCGGGTGCGCAGCAGCGCCTGCTCGACTCGTCGTCGGCCAGCTCCAGCGCCGACCAGGCTGGCGGTCAGCATCGCCGCCAAGACGGCGCCGGGAAGTCCGAGGAACAAGAACAGCATCTGGGCGTACGCGGCATCACCGCGCGCACCGTCGAGGGCGGCCGCCACGTTGTTGCCGACGATGGCGCCGCCGGCGAGCTGGGCCTCGAGGTTGCGAGCGCTGGCCAGCACTGAGGTGTAGGCCGCGGCGGGGCTCGTCTCGGCAGGTGCCTGGCGGGTGACGTGGATCTGGGTCGTGTCATTGGACCCAGGTCCTGCAGGGCCGAGGAGATCAGTCAACGCAGCGGCGGGCATGAGGACGATGTTGTCCGGCGGCGCGGTCGGCTGGGATCCGGTGGGTGCACCTACCTTCTGGAACAAGGTGTCAGCCTGCGGCAGGTCCACCACCCCGGCCACGGTGACACTCACGTTCGGGCGACCGGCCCGGCCGATGGAGACCCGGTCCCCGGGCCGCACGTGCAGATTGGCGGCGGTCTGCTGCGCGATGAGCACCCCGGTGTCAGCACCGCTGAGGGTGCGGAGCTGGCCGGGGAAGGTGGCACGGTAGTGGTCGGGCAGCCCCAGCACGACCCCGGGGCCGGTCGTCTGGGTGGTGCCCGCGCCGGATGCTTGAAAGCTCGTCGTCGGGGCAAACTGGACAGGCAGGGCCGACGTCACCCCTGGGGTAGCGGCGACCTGGCGGAGGACCTGCTGCGGGTCGGCGCCGGGTTGAACCTGGACCTGCCAGTCGACGGCGACCGAGCGGAGCGCTCGAGCCGTCATGGTCGACTGCGATGTGGTGAGAAACGCGCCCAGCGCGCCGATCAAGGCCACCGCCAGGGCGACTCCGGTGGCGACGACAAGGAGCCGGCCCCCGCGGCGGCGGAGCAGTCCGCCGAGCCAGGTCAACATCATGACAGGAGCCTCTCGGAGTCGTGCATGTGGAGCCGTCCTTCGTGCATGAACCAGTGCGTGTCGAGCCGGTCGGCAACCGCCTGGTCGTGGGTGCTGATGAGTAGTCCCGCGCCGAGCCGGGTGACTGCGGCGAGCAGCACGTCCAAGACGTGCTGGCCGGTCGCCCGGTCGAGTTGGCCGGTGGGTTCATCGGCGAGGACGAGGCGGGGGTTTTGGGCCAGAACTCGGGCTGCAGCGACGCGTTGCGCCTGCCCCCCGGACAGCTGCTCTGGCAGCTTGCCGGCCAGGTCGGCGACGCCGACGGACCGGAGCGCGTCCAGCGCCCGGCCGCCAGGGTCGGTGCCCCCGGACAGGACGACCGGTAGGGCCGCGTTCTCGGCGACGTTGAGGTCCGGGACCAGACTGGGGCTTTGAAAGATGACACCGATCTGGGCGGACGGGTCGGCAGCACCGAGCGTCAGGCCGGGCCAGGTGACGGTACCCACCGTGGGTTGCTCCAGCCCGGCGAGCAGATGCATCAGGGTCGACTTTCCCGACCCCGAGGCGCCGATGAGCGCGATCCGGGCCCCTGCCGGTACGACGCAGCTCGTGCCGTGGACAGCGACCACGGCAGCGGGGCCGGTCCCGTAGACGCGGGAGACGTCCTCGCACACGACCAGCGGCTCCCTCCCGGTCATGAGCGGACCTGCCCGTCGACCAGGGTGACCACTCGGTCGGCCGTGCGGGCGACCTCCGTGCTGTGGCTGACCACGACCAGCCCCGCCCCCCTCGCGGCCCGGTCGCGAAGAAGGGCAAGGATCTGCTGCTCGGTCTGGCCGTCCAGCTCGCCCGTCGGCTCGTCGGCGAGCACGATGTCCGGGTCGTTCGCGAGCGCGGTGGCCAGGCCAGCGCGGGCCAGCTCCCCACCGGACAGCTGCGACGGGTAGGCGTGTCGCCGGGTGCCGAGCCCCACGTCGTCCAACAGGTCGGCCGGACTGCGCCGGGGCCGTTTCGTCCCGGCGAGCTGGGCTATCCGGATATTGGCGGTAATGTCGAGATGGCCGAGGAGGTTTCCGGTCTGCATGAGCACCCCGATCCGGCGGGCCCGAATACGGGCACGGTGAGCCTCGGGGCGGTGGCTGAGACGTTCCCCGCCCACGGTGACCGTGCCACCAGCAGGTTCATCCAGCCCCGCCAGACACGCCAACAGCGTGGACTTGCCAGAACCGGAGGGGC
>JBBQAB010000252.1:0-5867 GCA_038198385.1 Propionibacteriales bacterium | reverse complement strand
TTCTTCGTCCCCCGTGCCTTCGGGTCCTAAGCGCAACTCCTTTCTGAAGGAGGCGGCGAGATAACGATTGAAGGTGATCCGGTAGGCGCGATAGGATTCTCTGGAGCTTGGAAAATTGCAGTAAGTTAGATTCGACTCCTCAACCGTGACAACAAGAACTCCCTCCTTGACCTGCTCGATGTGCGTGAAGTAAAAGCACTTCTCGCTGCTCATCAGGTCGCGGAATCTAAGGCTTTCCATACAGCGAGAGTATTCCAGTAGCTCTGCCCTCAGCAATCGCCGATCATCCTGCCAGCCACTCCCGCACCGCTCCCTTGAGGAAAGCCAGTTCCTCCGGAATCCCGGCCGGGCTGCCCGCCCGGTGGCCCCAGATGCCGGGGATGGGCCGCAGCTCGCCCCTGCGTAGATAAGGCAGCTCGGCGGCGTTGTCGGCCACCCGGAAGTAGAGGTCGGTCTCGCTGGGCATCAGCAGCACCCGGCCCGGGATGGCGGCGAGCGCCGCCGGCAGGTCGCCGCCGCCGCTGATGTCGGCGTCGAACCAGGTCAGCGCCTGCGCGTACAGGTTGGCTGCCCGGCTGGTGTCGAACCCGGTCTCCCAGTCGGTGCGCAGGTAGGTCTCCAGATCGGGCGCACCGAGGACCGTGCGGAAAAGGTCGGCGCGGTAGAAGTCCTGGCTCAGGCCCCACCCGGCGTAGACGTGGCCGAAGGCGCGGAGCGCGGCCGCCGGTTCGCTGGAGAACCGGCCGCCGCCGAGGTGCTCGGGGGCGGCCTCCAGGATCCGCAGCAGCCCGGAGAGGAACACCCGGTTGTGCGCCGCCGTCCGCGCACTTCCGCAGACCACGATCGCGCGCTCGACGATATCGGGGAACAGGGACGCCCAGTGATAGGCCTGGATGGCGCCCATGGAGAAGCCGTACGCCGCGGCGACCCGGTCGATGCCCCACTGCTCCCGCAGCAGCCGGCGCTGGGCCCGGACGTTGTCGCCGGCGGTGACCAGCGCAGGAAAATCCGGGTCGTCCGCCGCACTGGAGGACAGCCCGTTGGAGAACATGTCGGGAAGGACGATGAACCACTGCTCCGGGTCCAGGACCAGGTCTGGTCCGACGAGCTCCGCGAGGTCGGCGTGCGTGGCGGTGTAGCTGCAGGGGTAGACGATCACGTTGTCCCGGGCGGCGTTCAGAGTGCCGTGCGCCTGCCAGGCGAGCCGGGCATCCCGGATGGCGCCGCCGCGCTCCACCTCGACATCGCCCAGCTCGAGAACGCCCTCGGTGACCGGCCAGCTGCTCATCGGACCACTATGGCACCGGTGGGAAGGACGCCGACCGCGCGTTCGCGCCGGTCAGGACCACTGGGGCCGGTCACGGGGTCACCCCAAGAGTGGCACGTCGAGGTCGTACGCCAGCACGACCGCGCGGGCCGGCTCGGTCTCCTGCCCCTGGGCCGGAACACACGTTGATCGGCCACAAGTCACCCTGGCCGCTGGTCATCGCTGATGGCGCGCCCGCGGCCGGCTACATCGAGCGCCACGGGGTCCAAGAGGAATTCTGGACGGTTTTCCACCTGTCGCGGGGCCGGTCCTTCGCCACGGGGACGAGCTGGGACGCAAGATCAGGTCGCGGGCGTAGCAACCCACGCCTGAGGCACCGCTCGCGGTGCTGCGTCCTTGGACGGGAAAACCGACGGCCACAGCCCGTGGTCGGTGTACAGCTCGCGTACGGCGTCGAGCTCGACCGGAGCTGCCTCGGGTGTGCCTGACGTCGGACCCACGACCCACCAGTCCGCGCCGGGGAGCCCAGCCGAGGCCCAGACGCGCGAGCCGGGTGGCGGCGAAGCGCGGCTGTCCCGTGACGCCGCGCTGACCTCACCGTGACCGGGCTCCCAGAGTCGGACCGCGTCCGCCTCGCCGGCGCCGAGCACGAGTGCGTCGTACCAGCGCCAGACGACCGCCTCGGCTCCACCGGGTGCGGTGGCAATGGCGACCAGATGGCCGGGTGAGACCCGGTCGACCCGCGGCGACGGGAACACGGGCGCAAACCGAACCGTCCGCGTCGACCCATGACTCCAGACGGAGCAGTCCGCCTCGGTCACGGCCAGCACGACGCCCAGGCTCAGGCTGATCCCGGACTCATCGTCATCGAAGGGTGTGGCCATACGGAGCAGTGTCGCAGCGCCCGCCGTCGACCTTCGCGACGGCAGCACGACGTCAGACCTGGGCCCGCCGGTAGGCCGACGGCGTACGGCCGTAGTGGGCGAGGAAGTGCCGGTTGAAGTTGGACAGGTTCTGGTAGCCGACCTCGTACGCGATCGCCGCCACCGGCCGGTCGGTGCGCACCAGCTGCTGGCCGGCCTGGGTCAAGCGAAGCTTCCGGACCGTGGCGCTGAAGGTCTGCCCCGCGGCCCGGGCGAAGTAGCGCGAGAACGCCGACCCCGACATCCCGACCCGTGCTGCGGCCTCGGACATGCGCACCGGCTGGCTGCCGCTGGCGAAGATGTAGCGCAGCACGTCGTCCATCACCTCCGCCGTCCGCTCGTCGCGGGGGGGCGCCCAGGGGTTCGCCAGCGGTACCGCCTCCTCAGCGCTCGCGGCCGCCATCGCGCTGAGCATGGCCAGGATGTGCCCGAGCCTCTCCACCCCGGACGCCGTCCCGATGGCCACCAGGGACGCGGCGGCCGCGTCCGCCGGACCGCCGCGGAATTCCAGCCCGCGAGCCGCACGGGTCAGCAGCGGCTGGAGGCTTGCGAGCTCGGGCATCAGCTCGGTGCAGTCGTGGAACCACTGCGGGTGGAACTGGAAGACCACGTCCCGCCCCCGGCTCACCTCGCCCGCTCCGAGGTCGCTGATCCAGTCGTGCGGCAGGTTGGAGCCGACAAGGACGAGCTGACCGGCCCGGAACGGCCCGATGTGGTCCCCCACGATGAACCGACCGCTGCTTCGCTGGATCAGGTGCACCTCGAACTCGGGGTGGTAGTTCCAGCGGCAGAACGGCCCCGGATAGTCGTGTTGGTGCCACCGGGCACTCGCCCCGGGGGTGACGGGAACCAGCTCCCGCGTCGCCGGCCGCCCGACCAGCCGACTCGCTGCGTCGGAGGACGTCCGCGTCATCGTGGGCATCTCCACCCCCTGGGAAGCATCGCGTCGGAACCGGACCGCAAAAAAGTATCAGAGACCGCTGTCTCCGGCGCTAGTTTGGCTGGCCGCCCGCTTCTAGCGTCGTCGGCAGCGGCCACCCGTACGAGCTCCCACCCTCCGCGCCGCCCTGTCGAAGGAGACACGATGCGCAACCCCAGTGCTGTCCTGCACGCACCCCGCGTCCTGGCAATCGAGGACCGCGACATCCACCGCCCCGTCGCGGACGCCTCGCGCGCCGGCCAGCTCGTCGCCCTCGATCCGGGGGCCCCCTGTCGTCGGTGCCGCGAGTGCCGACATGGTCGCGACGACCTGTGTCCCGACGTGGTGTGCATCTATCCCCTGGCCCTCCGCCTGATCAGCTCGGGAGCGGTCGAGGTGGGAAGCAGCGTCACCCACCGCTTCGGTCTGGAGCAGCCCGAGCAGACCCAGACGTTGGGCCGAGACATCGCGGGCTCGCTCACAGCCGTCGTCCAGCTCGAGGAGATCTGAGATGCCGGACCTCGACCGACCCGGAGTGCCGTTCCTGGTCCTCGTGGAGTTCGCGGACTGGGTGACCGACGAGGACATCCTGACCGACCTCACCCAGAGCACGATGCACCGCTTCCACGACTATCAGCCCAGCGTCCTGCATCGTCGGGACGGCCGCACCGAGCTGAGCCTCACTGTGATCAGCCCCGACCTCTGGACCTCGGCCCTGACGGCGATGGCACTCGTACGGCAGTGCGGCTACGAGCCGAGCGCCGTGCACGTCGCCGCTTCGCTGGCGGACCAGCAGGTGGCCTGACCGACCCGACCCGACCCGAACGGCCCGCCCGACCCGAACGGCCCGCCCGACCCGCTGGCCGACGGTCCCCGTGCCGCCGGGCACAGGCGGGCGGGATGCTCTGGTGGACCCGGAACGGGCTACCGGGGTCGTAGGCCGCCTCGACCTGAACCAGCCGCGCGTAGTTCCCGCGATAGCTGGCCGGGACCCGGTCCGCACCCTCGTCCATCATGATGTTGACGCAAGCCCCCGAACCGCCGGTGGATCGGCAGCGCTTCGTCCGGGATGGCCGCAACGGGGTCGGCCCGCCAGAACCACTGCTGGTGCGGTGGACGAGCACGTCGAAGGCGCTCTGCAGCGTCGCCCGCGGTACCGGCCGAACCCGACTTGTCGTCGTCTCTGCCGTGCCGCCCGGCCAATCGTCACAGCGCCAGACAGGACCGAGGGAAACTGAGTACGATTTCGTGTGCCCACTCCCCCGACCCGCCGCGGTCTCGCTGTCTTTGCCGCTCTCGCCCTCACCGCCCTGCCGCTGACCCTGGCCACGGCGCCCGCCGATGCGGTCACCGCGAAGCACTACAAGAACTGCACCGCCCTGAACAAGGTCTACCCGCACGGTGTCGGCAAGAAGGGCGCCACGGACCACACCAGTGGGACCAAGGTCAAGAACTTCACCGTCAGCGACAAGGTGTACGGGATGAACAACGGGCCGCGGAACACCAAGACCGGCGAGTACGATCTGGACCGCGACAACGACGGGATCGCCTGCGAGAAGCGCTGAGGGCTTTTCGGGCTCTGGCCATCGGGCAGAATTTCCCCTTGTGCCCACCTTGACCGACCGGCTGCCCCGCTTCGGGCTGCGCAGCAACCTGCTGCGGCCCGACGACAGCGAGCGGAAGCACCGGGTCACCTACGTCGAGCTCTTCTTCGACCTCATCTTCGTCTTCGCCCTGACCCAGGTGTCGAGCTTCCTCTACGAGCACCAGTCCCCGGGCGCGGCCCTGCAGGGCGCGGTGCTCGTCCTCGCCCTGTGGTGGGTCTGGGTCTACACCACCTGGGTGACGAGTTATCTCGACCCGGCCGAGCTGCCTGTGCGGGGGGTCATCCTCGGTCTGTCCCTGGTCGGCCTGGTGATGAGCACCTCGATCCTGGAGGCGTACGGGGACCGCGGGATCGTCTTCGCGGTCGCGTACGTGGTGATCCAGCTGGGCCGGACGGTCTTCATGGTCGCGGCCCTGGCCCGACACGACCCCGACCACGCTCAGGACTACCGCCGGGTGCTGGTCTGGCTGGGGGTGGCCAGCCTGTTCTGGATCGCCGGCGGCCTGCTCCCCGCCGACTGGCGCCTGGCCCTGTGGGTGGTCGCCATCGTGATCGAGTACGTCTCGGCCTCGGTCGACTTCCGGGTCCCCGGCATGGAGCACTCCCAGGCTGACAGCTGGGAGGTCTCGGGTCCCCACATCGCCGAGCGCGCCGCGCTGTTCGTCATCATCGCCCTCGGCGAGTCGTTCCTGGTCACCGGTTTCGCCTTCGTCGCCCAGGACGTCTCGCCCGAGGGGGTGGCGGGGGTCCTGGTCGCCTTCACCGCCTCCGTGGCCATGTGGTGGCTCTACTTCGACCAGGAGGAGGGCGTCGGCTCCCGCGCCATCGAGGCGAGCGACGAACCGGGTAAGCTCGCCCGGGGCGCCTACACCTACGCCCACGTCATCATCATCGCCGGCATCCTGCTCACCTCCGTCGCCGACAAGAACGTGCTCGCCCACCCGATGGAGCCCATGAGCGCGGCAACGGTCGCGACCGTGGTGGGCGGCCCGGTCTTCTTCCTGGTGGGTCTGACCGTGTTCCGGTACGCGGCCGCCGGCGAGTGGCCCCACTCCCACCTGGTCGCGCTGGCCGCTCTGGTCGTCGTGGGTCTCGGCTCCGCCCTCCTGAACCCGCTGGTCACATCGGTCCTGACCACGACCGTGCTGGGCG
>JBBQAB010000251.1:0-5329 GCA_038198385.1 Propionibacteriales bacterium | reverse complement strand
CGTCTCGTTTGGCTCGCGCCGTGGGCCCCGCGATGGACAGGCCCACCAGCACACCAGAAGAATCATGAAAGTTGCCGTCCTCGGCACCGGAACCCTGGCTCTGTTGTCACCCTGGTCAGAGGCGCGTCGTCGACCATCAGGACGATCGGTTTCCTACCTCCGGTCACGGCGCACCGGCTGGCCGAGTCGGCTTTGAGGAGCCTGCGCAGCCCGACGTGCCGGGCCTACCGCCGAGCCCCTATCGTTCCCAGGTGCCGATCTGTTCCACGTCGCCCACAACCACCTGTCGCATCCACAGGATCGACGGGCCCCTGACCTGGCGCCAGGGCCTGCCGGAAACTGATTCCCAGCGAAGTCCATGGAGGGTGAGGGTGCGCTAAAGGACGAGGCAGCGGGTGCCTCCACACCGGCCGCATCTGACAGACATGCAATGGCGGTGACGACGAGGATCGAGCGCTCGGGCCGAACCGTGCGTGCCGCGCGGGCCGGATCTCTCGCCTGAGGAAGCTGATGGTTCCAAGGTGAGTACCGTTCGGGCCAACCCTCACATGGCCGAGACCGGCGCAAACCGCTCCCAGGCCCGGTGGGCGGCCAGCAGCTCGAGCAGGCCCGCGGTCACGGTGCCCGTCTCGCCTACCACCACTCCGGTCCCGTCGGCCGGCACCCCGCCGGCGGCCAGGACCTCCTCGGCGCCGCTGATGGCCCCGATCGCCTTCGCGTGCCGCCAGACCTCACCGAGCATCTTCACCACCCGTGGGTCGGCCCCCGACTGCGCTGCGCCGGCCTTGGCGTCCACGGAGGTGCGCGCGGCCGGTGCCGGCGGCACCGCACCCACGACCACAATCGCGTCGAGTTCAACCGAGGCCGCCACGGCGTACGACCGTTGCATGGTCACCCCTGAGATGACGCCGCCGTGCGGACCGATGACCAGCGGGACGACCCCTGCGGCGTCGAAGGCCGCCCGTAGGGCTTCGACGGTTCCCTGGTCGAAGTCGGCCCCGACGACGATGCCGACCTGGCGGCCGGCCACCGGCCAGGTCTGGCCCAGCTGGCTGAGCGCAGCGCTGGTCGCGGTCCCCACCGGTGGATTCGACGGCTCGGGCGCGGGCAGTCCGAGACTCTCGGCCACCCGCTGGCACAGGTCGGGATGGATGTTGGCCAGCGCGCGCAGCTGGCGCTCGCGGACGACCTCGTCCCAGCACTTCGACAGCTCGAAGGTGTACGCATCGACCACATGGTCCTTCTCGACGGGGCTCAGCGAACGGTAGAACAGTGCCGTTTGGCTGAAGTGGTCGGCGAAGGACTGCGGGTTGCCTCGCTCCTTGACGCTGGCGGGGATCGGCACCGGCACGTCGATGAAGGCGCCCTCGTCGGCGCCGGCCACGAACGGGCAGCCACCGTCCAGGGAGTTGGGTCGATAGGGCGCCACCCCACCGTGCACGGCGTCCTGGTGGAAGCTGTCGCGGAGATTGTCATTGATCGGCGCGTGGGCCCGGTTGATCGGGATCTGGGTCCAGTTGGGCCCGCCCAGCCGGGTGATCTGGGTGTCCAGGTAGGAGAACAGCCGGGCCTGCAGCAGCGGGTCGTCGGTGACGTCGATGCCCGACACCAGGTTGCTCGGGTTGAACGCGACCTGCTCGGTCTCGGCGAAGTAGTTGGTCGGGTTCCGGTTCAGGGTCATCGTTCCGACCAGCTGCACCGGGCACAGTTCCTCCGGCACCATCTTGGTCGGGTCGAGCAGATCGATCCCCTCGAACGTCTCCTCCTCGGTGTCGGGCATTACCTGGACGCCCAGGTCCCACTGCGGGTGGGCGCCGGCCTCGATGGCGTCGGCGAGGTCACGGCGGTGGTAGTCGGGATCAAGACCACCGCTCAGCTGCGCCTCCTCCCAGGTGAGTGAGTGCACGCCCTGCTTGGGCTTCCAGTGGAACTTGACCAGCGACGTCTGTCCGGCGGTGTTGACCAAGCGAAAGGTGTGGACGCCAAAGCCCTCCATCGTCCGGTACGAACGAGGTAGCCCGCGGTCCGACATGTTCCACATCAGGTGGTGCTGGGCCTCGGTGTGCAGCGACACGAAGTCCCAGAACGTGTCGTGAGCGCTCTGCGCCTGGGGGATCTCCCGGTCGGGGTGCGGTTTGCCAGCGTGGATGACGTCGGGGAACTTGATCCCGTCCTGGATGAAGAACACCGGCATGTTGTTGCCGACCAGATCGTAGTTGCCCTGGGAGCTGTAGAAGCGGGTAGCGAAGCCGCGGGTGTCACGGGCGGTGTCCATCGAACCGCGCGAGCCCAGCACGTTGGAGAACCGGACGAAGACCGGCGTTTCCACGCCCGTACGCAGGAAGTCCGCCTGGCACACGCCCTCGCCGGCGCCGTTGCCCACAAAGGTGCCGTGGGCGGCCGCGCCGCGAGCGTGGACCACCCGTTCGGGGATGCGCTCGTGGTCGAAGTGGCTGACCTTCTCCCGCAGGTGGTGGTCCTGCAGCAGCGTCGGGCCGCGCCGACCCGCCTTGAGCGAGTGGTCGGAGTCCCGCAGCCGCGCCCCGTGTGCAGTGGTCAGGTACGCGCCCTGCTGGGCCACGCTCTCCGGCGGGTTGCCGGTCACCGCGCCGGTCGGCGTCCGGGTCTCGGGCCCGGCCTGGTCCGGCTTGGGCGGCGGTGGCTCCTGCGGAGTGGTCGGCTCCTCCAGCGAAGGTGGGGCCGACGAAGGGACCCCAGGAATCGCGATGCCGCCGTTGTCGTCCTTCTTACCTCGCGCCACTGGTCGTCCTCTCTCGTCGCCTCTGCTGGTACCAGGGTGCGCCACCCCACAACGCCGACCGCACCGGCCCCCCTCACACCGGCAGAAAGCTCAGATCGACGCGAGCCCAGCCCAGCCCAGCGGACCACCCCACAACGGTCAGACGTGGCCGGCACGCGCCAACGGTGGCAGGCCAACTCGAGACCACCCGGCTTACGGGACATACCCGTCGCCGGGGGTAGCGCTTCGTCCAGAAAGACCACGAGCCGACGCGTCCCAGCCGTGAGCGTCGGGACGGGATCGAGCAGCGCGCAGGGTCAGGCCTCATCCTGGTCGGTTTCCTCCCTGCCCACAGCAAGCTCGACTGACTGCACCAAGACGTAGGCAATCCCCGCGAGGAAGGGACCGAGCAGCCAGGCGGCTGAACCGTTGAGGAGCCTGCCGGCCCCCACCGCGCAGGCGACGCCGGCGCCGACGGCGAGGAAGTCGGTCGCCGTGCCCAGCAGGGTCGCCCGCGAGCTTGGCCCGTCCTCCGGCGCGGCACGTAGCCGCCACACAACAACGAGGTTGAGCAGGGAGAAGGCGAGCACGGCAGACATCGCGAACCCGAACAGGTCGAACAGTCCGGGCTGACCCAGCCGGGTCAAGACACCGAAGCTCACGGTGACGGTGATTGAGAACCCGAAAGCCTGGGCGTTCCCGCTGACCGACGCATTCAACCCTTGCGCCATTCGCCGCCGCCAAGGCGCGCCCGTAGCCATGGGCGAAGTGTAGATGGACTTGGCGGGCGCCTCTCGGGTCGACCGCTTCGCTCGGCCGGCGCAACGCGGACCCGCGCCACGACGGAAGAGCGGGAATCGGTTCCGGCACCGCCGTGACTTTCCGCGACCTCAGGCGGACGGATCCCTGGCCGCGTCGGCCAGGAGTCGCATGGCTCCGAGTACCTGCCGGCGGGCGTCCGGTTCGAGCCGATCGACGAGCTGTCGGAGGTCATGGCGTCGTTGCCCCATCAGGTCTGCCACCAGATGTTCGCCCGAGGGTGTGAGGGTCAAGCTGACCTGCCGGCGGTCACCCGGGTCGGGAACTCGGCTGACGAGGCGGCGCCGGACCAGGACCCCGACCACACGGCTCGCCGTCGACGGGTGCGCCGACAAGGCTTCGGCCACCTGGACCGAGCTGATCGCCGGGCGTGCCCGGATCAGCACCAGCGCGCGGAGCTGGGGCAGCGAGAGCTGCGGCTGAGTGGCGAGGAGGGAACGGGCGACGATCCCACTCAGCCACTGCGAGAACTGCAGCAGGGCCTCGATGTCGTCGAGTTCCAGGTGACCCGCCGGGACCAGATCGGCGGGGACGACCCCCGACGGAGCCGCATCGTTTGTCGTGGCCACGATCACAGCGTAAACCGTTGCAGATCTGCAACGCATAGCCTTACGATCTAAAGCGCCGGTCGGCGGTTACCGCCTGGCCACTTATCCGAACGAGAGAAGGAATTTCTGCTGTGGAGAGTCATCTGAGCTACAGCCAGGGCCAGTGGGACCTGGTCCTGGCCAGTTTCGTGATGGCGGCGTTCGCCCTCGTCGCCGCCTTTGTCTACCTCCTGATGACCCACCGTGAGCTGTCGGCGCGCTACCGTCCGGCGGGCGCCGCCGGGGCACTGGTCACCCTGGTCGCGTTCCTGGCTTACCTGCTGTTGATCGTGTCGTGGGTGGTCGGGTTCCGCTTCGACCCGGCCACGTCGACCTACGTTGCCTCAGACCATGCGTTGCAGTTCCGCAACTCCTACCGTTACGTCGACTGGTCGGTCACCGTTCCGCTGTTGACGATCGAGCTCGTGGTCGTCTCGACGGTGGTGGGTCGTGCGGCGCGGAACCTCCGCGGGCTGCTCGTCGTGTTGGCCTGGCTGATGATCGTGACCGGTTTCCTGGGGGCTGACACGTTCGACAGCACCACCGGTCGGCTCGTGTGGGGTCTTATCTCCACGGTGGTGTTCATCCCCCTGTACTTCCTGGTCCTCAAAACGGCCTTCACCTCAGCCAAGGAGCTCGGGGAGCCTGCCGGGCCACCGCTGCGCAGCGCCGGGCTGCTGCTGGCCCTGACCTGGGGGGTGTACCCGCTGGCGTACTGCGTGCCGTTCTTCTTCGCTGACTCCGCCGGTTGGGCGGTCGGTCGTCAGCTGGGATTCACGTTGGCCGACATCGCGGCCAAGGTGGGCTTCGGATTCTTCATCCATGCCGTCGCCAAGGCCCGGACCGGGATCGACGTCGCCGCCGGTCAGGACCCGCACCCCGATCCGGTCTATGTGAACGGCGAGCGCCGCGCCGACGCCCAGCCGATCATCGTCAAACCGGGTGCACCGGAGGCTACGCAGGGCGGGGTGGTGCCCGACCACGCCGTGCGCTGAACGAAGCGCCGTCCATGGTCCCGTTGGAGCCGGCTGACCCGGCCGGCTCTGATCGGGCCGTGTCACCGGTGCGGTCCGCGGTCGCGATCTCGATACTAGTCGCGGCGGTCGCGCTCGCGACCGCCGCGGTGTTTCCAGGGTGGCTGGGTCAGCACGGGCTGATCGTGCTGATGACCGGGTTTCTGGTG
>JBBQAB010000250.1:0-3265 GCA_038198385.1 Propionibacteriales bacterium | reverse complement strand
TGCCGACCTCGGCCTCCCACACCGCCACCCGCACCGAGGAGAACCCGAGCACAGCCTCAGCCTCGGCCGCCGGCACACCGGTGCGACGGAGCCGGAGATAGCACTCACGCAACCATCGATAGCCCACCTCCTTGTCCACCCCGGCCTCGCGGGCGGATCTCTTGAGACCACACCCCTCCCTGATCGACGACAGAAACCGGACGCCCGCAGCAGACGTCGAAGACCGATCCATACCAACCACCTCCAGAAGGAGGCGTTGCTTCGACCGATAGAACCTCGCGGGCCGTTACCGGGACAGGGGTCGGTCCCACGCAGCTGGGCTCAAGCCCGGCCCCGGTGACGGGTCCTTACCTGATCTCGATCACCGGGCGCCGTTCCTTCGGACCGCGTGTGCCCGGTCGCCCGGCCGTGTGGGGCCGACCTCGCGTCCAATCAGTGTGAGTCCCCTGGTGTGGTGGGCTTTCGGGGTGCGGTGAGCCGCCAGCGTTGAGGGCGTCATCGGCGGGATTCTCGGTGTGTACCGCCAAGTACCCACCCAGGAGGTTCCCACCGATGACGTTGTCCAAGTCTGTCTCATCTGGGCTGCTCGAGGCCTTCCGGGCCGGGGAGGGCGTGGATCTGATCCGCGAGTCGGTCCGGCTGGTCATGCAGGACCTGATCGAGGTCGACGCGGCCGAGCAGATCGGCGCTGGCCGCTACGAGCGCACCGATACCCGCAGCACGCAGCGCAACGGGTCCCGGCCGAAGCTGGTCTCGACCCAGGCCGGTGATGTGGAGCTGGCGATCCCGAAGCTGCGGCAGGGCTCGTTCTTCCCCGTCATCTTGGAACGCCGCCGCCGGATCGACCAGGCCCTGTACGCAGTGGTGATGGAGGCCTGGGTGAACGGGGTCTCCACCCGCGCGGTCGACGACCTCGTCCAGGCCCTCGGTATCGGCACCGGGATCTCCAAGTCGGAGGTGAGCCGGATCTGCGCTGGCCTGGACGAGCAGGTCACCGCGTTCCGCAACCGCACCCTGCACCACACCACATTCCCGTATGTGTTCTTGGACGCGACCTACCTGCACGTGCGTCGCAGCGGCCAGGTCACCTCGATGGCCGTGGTGGTCGCGACCGGTGTCACCGCCAACGGCGGCCGGGAGATCCTCGGTGTCGACGTCGGAGACTCCGAGGACGAGGTGTTCTGGCGCGGGTTCCTGCGCACCCTGAGGGAGCGGGGCCTGTCCGGGGTCCGGCTGGTCATCTCCGACCAGCACGCCGGCCTCGTCGCCGCCCTGGGCCGGCAGATGCAGGGGGTGGCGCACCAGCGCTGCCGGGTCCACTTCGCCCGCAACCTGTTGGCCTTGGTGCCGAAGTCACACAAGGACATGGTGGCCGCGGTATTTCGGACCGCATTCGCCCAACCCGACGCGGCCGCCGCGTCACAGGCGTGGGACCAGGTCCGTGACCAGCTCACCCGCAGCTTCCCCAAGATCGGACCGCTGATGGACGACGCGAAGCCCGAGGTCCTCGCCTTCACCGGGTTCCCCCGCAGCCACTGGACCAAGATCTGGTCCACGAACCCGATCGAGCGGATCAACCCGCGAGATCAAACGCAGAGCCCGCGTCGTCGGCATCTTTCCCAACGACGCCTCCGTGACCAGGCTCGTCGGGGCCGTCCTCAACGACATCCACGACGAATGGCAAGTCAGCGACGAGGTTGTCCCGGGTCTCGTGGAAGTTGAGGTGGCGGTCCCCCGCCTGACACCTGCCGTGCGGTAGGTGTGGGGCGTCCGCCAAAGACAACCCAAGACAGGGGACCGCTGTGACCAAGAAGTATCAGATGAACGCGTTCGAGACGAGCACGCTGGCCGTGCCGGAGCAGGTAAGCGTGGCGATGGGTGAGATCGCCGCCGATCTGCGGGAGGGCCTGTTGGCTCTGGCGGTCGGTGCCGGGCTGCAGGTGATGCAGCAGCTGATGGAGGCCGATGTGGCCGCGGCGTGCGGGCCGCGCGGCAAGCATGACCCCGACCGGACGGCAACCCGGCATGGCACCGGGGCGGGGTCGGTGACCCTGGGGGGCCGGCGGGTGCCGGTCAGCCGACCCCGGGTCCGCGCGGCCGATGGGGCCGGGGAGGTGCCGGTGCCGGCCTATGAGCTGTTCTCCTCCACTGAGGTGCTGGGTCGGATGGCGATGGAGCGGATGCTGGCCGGGGTGTCGACCCGGGCCTACCCGGCCGCCCTGGAGCCGGTCGGTGCCCAGGTCGAGGCCGCGGGGACCTCGACCAGCAAGTCGGCGGTGTCGCGGAAGTTCGTGGCCATGACCGAGACCGCGCTGACTGATCTGTTGGCCGCGGACCTGTCCGGCCTGGACCTGGTCGCGATCATGATCGACGGGGTCCACTTCGCCGACCACCTGTGCGTGGTCGCCCTCGGCATCGGGCTCGACGGCACCAAGCATCCGCTCGCCCTGGTGGAGGGGTCGACGGAGAACACCACCCTGGTCCGCGGTTTGCTGGTCGGGCTGCGGGAACGCGGTCTGGAGGTGACCCGGCCGATCCTGGCCGTGCTGGACGGCGCCAAGGCCTTGTCGGCGGCGGTGAAGGAGGTGTTCGACTCACCGGTGATCGGTCGCTGCCAGCTCCACAAACTACGCAATGTTCAAGATCATCTACCGGAGAAGATGCGGGGGCTGGTCGGCCGGCGGATCCGGACCGCCTACCACGCCGACACCGCACTGGAGGCCCAAGCCCAGCTGGAGGCGCTCGCCGCCGAGCTCGACAAGACCCACCCCGGCGCCGCCGGCAGCCTCCGCGAAGGGCTGGCCGAAACGCTGATCGTGCTACGTCTGGGACTACCGCCCACCCTGGCCCGGACGTTCCGCTCCACCAACGCCATCGAGTCGATGATCAGCATCTGCCGCCACCACTCCCGCAACGTCAAACGCTGGCGGAACGGGCAGATGGCGCTGCGCTGGTGCGCCGCCGGAATGGTCGAGGCCAGCACCCAGTTCCGCCGGGTCAACGGCCACCTGCACCTCCCCGCCCTCCGGACCGCGCTCGCCCGGCATGTCGGGGCAGAAACTGTCAGCGACGACTGTCATGATCACCACGTGAGCGCAGCCTGATGCTCACCGGACCGCCACCGAAGTTCCACGGAACTCGGGACATCCTCGGTCTCGGCTGCCTGGTGGCGTTGCTTTGCTCGGTGCTGCCCGCCTCCCCCGGCAGGCGGACCGTTCACTGACCCCGATCGTGTCGATGAGGTGGTGGACGGCTGCCCGCCGGC
>JBBQAB010000249.1:0-16546 GCA_038198385.1 Propionibacteriales bacterium | reverse complement strand
GCGGGCGGCGCGCGGCCGGCCCCCCGGCGCCGCCCCCCCCCCCCCCCCCCCCGCGCCGGCGGGGGGGGGGGGGGGGGCCCCCCGCCGCCGCAGCACCCGGCCCGGGAGGGTGTGGCCGCCGTGCGCCGTGAACAGCCGCTCGGCGAGCTCGGGATGCTTCGTCGTCAGCAGCACGTCCGCGCGACCGCCCTGGCCCCACTGGCGGACGAGCTGACGCGGGGTGACGACGTAGCGCTGGTAGGAGATCGCAGCGGGTGCCGCCTCCACTCGCGAGCCGCTGCGCAGCAGCCGGTAGAGGAAGTCCGTGTCCTCAGCGCCGAAGGTGCCACCCTCGTTGAGCTTGGCGTCGAAACCCCCCAGAGCTGCGAAGGCGGTGGCCCGTACGGACAGCTGGCCGGTCAGCAGGTCCGACACCTCTAGCGGGCGGGCCCGTTGCTGGATTCTGGCCAGGCGGGTCTCGGCCCACACCTGCACCCCCGGGGTGAGGACCGTCGGCGGGGAGTCAGGGTGTAGCGGCATGTGGCCGACCACCGCGTCCGCCCCTTGCGTCAGGACCAGGTGGTGCTCCAGCAGCAGCCGTGGATCCGCCACCATGTCGTCGTCGAGGAACAACAGGTAGGTCCCCTGCGCGGCTGCCGCGCCCCGGTTGCGTGCCGCTGCGGCGCCGGAGTTGGGCTGGAAGTGGACCTGGGTCGGAAAGGGGAGGTCCGCGGTCTCGGCGGCCTCGACGCTGCCGTCGGCGGAGCCGTCCACCACGACCACGACCTCGACCGGCCACGGGGTCTCGAGGTGGGCAAGCGCGCGCAGCGTCTCGACCAGCACGTCGCGCCGGTTGAAGGTGGGAATGACGATGCTGAAGTACGGGGCCGAGGTCTGGTTCACGGGCGGTTGGCTTCCTGGGTCTTGCGGGGACGTCCGGACACGGCTCCCATCTTCGACCATCGACCCGGCCCGCGGGCCGGATCCCCAGCGACGGAGGATCCCGTGGCCGTCACGGTCGGGCGGCACTCCCGGCCCCGGACGCAGCTCCGCCCCGTCGAACCGGCGTGCGCCGGCCCTCCGGGGCGGGGGGCGGAGGTCAGGCGGTCTGCTCGGCGAGCGACTGCTCGGACCGGGCGTGACCGAACTCGATCAGGTCGGTCCGGGGGTGCAGGTAGTTGCGGACGTCACTCAGGTTCGTGACGGCCGGGCGACGACGCGCTGCGCGGGCCCGACGAAACTCGGCCAGGATCGTCCGGAGGACACGGAAGCCGTCGGCGAAGGTCCGGAGGTTGCTCTCGCCGTGGATGCGGGACAGCTCGACGCTGCCCACCTCGGTGGTGGCGACCTTGGCTGCGGCCATCCGGCAGTTGATGACGGTCTCGATCTCGAAACCGTCGCCCCACAGCATGCCTGACTCGGGGGCCGGCAGGTCGAGGGACGGCAGGTCCAGGACGGGGACCAGGTCCCGCCAGAAGGCGTTGTAGCCGTAGCAGAGGTCGCTGAACCGGGTCCGGAAGGCGGTATTGGCGACCAGGTTCAGGCCGTGGTTGCCCGCCGTACGCAGCCCGGTGATGTCCTCACTGCCGCCGCCGCCGGAGAACCGCGAGCCCTTGGCGAAGTCGGCGCCGGCGATGAGGGCGTCGACGAAGGCCGGGATCTCCGCCGGGTCGGCGGAACCGTCGGCGTCGAACATGACGATGATGTCGCCGGAAGCGGCCAGGAAGCCGGCGGCCAGGGCGTTGCCCTTGCCCTTCCGGGTCTGACGCACCACCAGGATGTCGGGCAGGACCTCGCGTGCGGCCTCGACCGAACCGTCGACGGAGTTGCCGTCGACCAGGATGACCTCGTGCACCGCGGGCAGCTGCGGCAGGACCTCACGCAGGTTGGCGGCTTCGTTCTTCGCTGGCACCACGATCGAGATCGTGGGCGCAGCTGTGTTGCGTCGAACCATGTTTCTCCCCCGAGAACGGCATTTGCGGGGGTTCAGGACTCAAGAAAATCCTCCGTTGGACCCGGTGCCCACCCCCAACTGACACCGTTGCCTTCACTCTAACGAACAGATTTCTCCAGATTGTCAGGTTGGGCGAAGTCGACGGAGACCTTCATCACACGTTATTGAAAACTTAACGCAACGGCAACAGGGGTCGGATGGGACCGGCTAACGCTCAGGTCCGATGACTACTGATCGCCCAGTGGCGCAGGTGGTCTATCCGCTGCTGGAGCTCCTCGGCACTCGCGATCGCGCTCGGCGGACCGCCACAGGCGGTTCTCAGCTCGGCGTGGATCACCCCGTGCGGAGCACTGGTGCGGTGGTGCCAGGCGGCCACCAGGCCGTTCAGCTCCTTGCGCAGGGTGCGCAGCTCCTCGTGGGTGCTGCGGACGTGCGGCTGCGGCATCCGGGCCTGATGGTCGGCCTGGTGGCGACGGAGCAGGTCCTTGACCTGCTCGGGCTCGAGCAGACCGGGAAGACCGAGGTAGTCCATCTCCTCCGCGCTGCCCGACTGGGCGGTCAGGCCGAACTCTCCCCCGTCGAAGACCACCCGGTCGAAGTCGGCTTCGCTGGCCAGCGCGGTGAAGGTGCCCTCGGGCAGGTCGGCCTCGGTCTCGGTCCGCTCCGCCGCCACCAGCAGGTCGGCCTCGTCCGGCTCGGTCGCCGGCTTGAGCGCGTGGTCACGGACCCGTTCCATCTCCGAGGCGTAGAGCAGCAGCCCGGGCACGCTCGGAACGAAGACCGAGGCGGTCTCGCCCTTGTGCCGGGCCCGCACGAAGCGGCCCACGGCCTGGGCGAAGAACAGCGGGGTCGCGGTCGAGGTGGCGTAGACGCCGACCGCGAGCCGGGGAACGTCCACCCCCTCCGAGACCATCCGGACCGCCACCATCCAGCGGTCGTCGCCCTCGGCGAAGCCGGTGATCTTCCTGCTCGACTGCGGCTCGTCGCTCAAGACGAGCACCGGCTTGCGGCCGGTGAGGGCCCGCAGCGTCTCCGCGTACGCCCGGGCGGCCGTCTGGTCGGTGGCGATGACCAGTCCGCCGGCGTCGGGGACATGGCTGCGCACCTCGGTCAGCCGGGTGTCGGCCGCCTTCAGCACCGCCGGGATCCACGACCCCTGTGGGTCCAGTGCGGTCCGCAGCGCCTGGCTGGCCAGGTCCTTGGTCATCGGCCCCCCGAGCCGGGCCGCCACCTCGTCACCGGCGCTGGTCCGCCAGTGCATCTCACCGGAGTAGGCCATGAACAGCACCGGCCGGACGATCCCGTCGGACAGGGCCTCGCCGTACCCGTAGGCGTAGTCGGCCTGCGAGCGTAGCGCACCGGAGCCGTCCGGCTCGTAGCGTACGAACGGAATCGGGTTCGCGTCCGAGCGGAACGGCGTCCCGGTCAGCATCAAACGCCGGGTGGCGGGCTCGAAGGCCTCCCGTACGGCCTCCCCCCAGCTCATCGCATCCCCGGCGTGGTGGATCTCGTCCAGGATGACCAGGGTCTTGAACCCCTCGGTCCGGATGCGCAGCGCCAGCGGGTTCATAGCCACCCCGGCGTAGGTCAGCGCGACGCCGACGAAGTCGCGGCTGGTCCGACCCTGCTTCACCCCAAAGCTCGGGTCGATGGCGATGTTGATCTTGTGGGCGGCCTCAGCCCACTGGGTCTTGAGGTGCTCGGTCGGCGCCACGATGATGATCCGGTCGATCTGACGACGGGCGAGCAGGTTCGCGGCCAGGGTGAGGGCGAAGGAGGTCTTGCCGGCCCCGGGCGTCGCCACGGTGAGGAAGTCGCGGGGGTTCTCGGCGAAGTACTGCTGGAGCGCCGCCTCCTGCCACGCCCGGAGCTGTTTGGCTGTGCCCCAGGCCGCCCGGGCCGGGAACGCCGGCGGCAGTCCGGTGGGACTGATCTCGGGGGCAGACACCGGACGAGTTTAGACACCGCCCCACCCCCGGGCCGCATCCGAGACGGTGGCGTGTCCACACGCCTGGGCGGCTGGCACTCCGCCCACCGCGATCCTCGCGCCCCGCCCCGGGCGGTGGGCCACGTCGGGTCCACCGGTCTCAGGAGCCCGCGAACTCGTTGCGGACCGACCCGATACGCAGCGAGGCCACCGCCGCGAGCACGGCCACCACCGACATCGCCACCAGTACCACACCGAAGGTCAGGCGCAGATCCCCGGCGGGGTGCAACGCGGCGAAGATCGTGCCCGAGGCCCCCAGGAAGAGTCCGGAGCCGAGTGAGTCCGACAGGTTGAGCGACGCGGCGTTGCGTCCCTGCTCCGCATCCACCGACAGGGTCATCACCGACAGCGCGGTGCTGGAGGTCGCGAGCCCCATGCCGAAGCCGGAGAAGACCCAGCTGACCGCGACGAACGGGTACGGGATGGCGGGCAGGAAGGCGACCACGGCGGCCCCGCTGAGACCCACGGCCAACGACAGGCAGCCCAGCGTGATGAGCCGGTCGCGTCGGATCCGCAGCCACGGACGGGACTGCAGAAAGGAGCCCGTCGTCCAGCCGAGAGCGCCGGCGGTCAGCACCGCCCCGGCGAGCACGAGCGGGACGTGCCGCTGCTCGACCAGCATCAGCGGGACGAAGGCCTCAGCCCCCACGAAGGCCCCCGCCAGCAGACCCCGGGAGACGATGACCGGGGAGAGTCCCCGACGGAAGCGGAGGAACCCGGGCGGCATCAGGGCGGGCAGCCCCAGCACCAGCGCCGCCAGGCCCCCGACCGCCAGGGCCAGGGCCACTAGGTCGACGCGCTGCCCCGCGAGCTGGAGCGCCGCCGCCGCCAGCGCCACCAGGGCTCCCGCCCACAGCGACGCCGGCTTGAGGGCACCCGGTTGCGGCTCGACCTGCTCGTGCTGCCGGATCATCCGCAGCATGGTCGGCAGGACCAGCAGACCACCGAAGAGGCTGAGCGGGATGACCGCGAAGAAGACCCAGTGCCAGCTCAGCTGCTGGGTCAGCCACGCCGATACCGGCGGGCCGACGAAGGAGGGGACGACCCACGCGGTGGAGATGTAGGTGAACATCCGGGGCCGTTCCCGGGCAGTGAAGGCCTGGGCCACACAGACGAACACGGCCGTGTTGAGCACACCACTGCCGAGACCCTGGACGAACCGGCCCCCGACGAGCTGCAGCATCGTCTCGGCGGTCCCTGAGACCACGAGACCGACCCCGAACACGGCCAGGCCGAGGAGCAGCGGGCGGGCCGGGCCGATCCGGTCGCAGAGCCGACCGGCGACCACCGTCGCGAACAGCATGCCGATGGCGAAGAGCGAGAAGGCCCAGGCGTAGGAGTTGAGGCCTCCGACCGCACGCACCGCGACCGGCATCGCAGTCGCAACGGCGATGGTCTCGAAGGCGATCGCGACCACGTTCACGCAGAGCCCGACCGCCAGTCGTCGCTGGGACACCGGCTGGTCGGCCCGGGCCACCGGGTCGGGCGCGGTCGTCGTACGGGGCTGCGGCTCGCTCACGGGCCCAGTCCACCACCCCGGACACAACGGTGACGAACCCGCGAGCCCCGGGCCCGCTCGCTCCCGAGTGGCGGTCCGCCGCCTGACCCGCCCCCGCCCCGGCCACGAGGGCGGTCACGTCCCCTGTCCGCCGGCGGTCGCGGTGTCTAGACTGATCGGGTGAGTGAGCAGCAGCTGAGTCCCGGTGCCCAGACGATCGTGGACGAGCGCGTCCAGGAACGCGAGGATCTCCGTCTCGAGGAGGGTGACCACGAGCGCTTCTCGCACTACGTCCCCAAGGAGAAGCTGACCGAGGCCATGGTGATGGGGACGCCGGTAGTGGCACTGTGCGGCAAGGTCTGGGTCCCCAGCCGCGACCCTGAGCGCTTCCCCGTCTGTCCCGAGTGCGAGGAGATCTGGGCCGGGATGTCCGGCGAGGACGACGATGACTGATCCGCGTCGGTGCTGAGCGGTCTCTGGCCGCAACGGTAGGGACGGGAGCAACGAGCTCCTCCTCCACGTCGCCGGTCTCGCCGGCCGCGACGGCACGGAAGCCCACACGAGCACCGAGGCCAGGAAGGTCAGCCAGACCGTCGCCCCGACGCCGAGCCCGGCCGCCGCCGGGAGCGTGGAAGGGGTCGCGAACCCTTCGAGCAGAGCCGAGACGAGCAGCCCCACCGCTCAGCCCAGCGCCATCCGCCCCGACCGCCGGGTCGTAGGAGTAGCACGCCGCGAAGTCGTGGTCGACCCGCTGCGCGGCTCCGTCGAGCTGAGATGAGCCGCGGCCTGACCGGGCACGTTGACGACCCGGCCACTTGACCACACCGATCAGGGCCACGTTGACCACAGTCACCGTCAGCCACCACCAGCGGGCCCGGTAGACCCCGGCCGGCAGGAACCACGGTGAAGAAACGTCCGACGCTGCGCCACACGGGCTGGCTCACCCCGGTCACCCGGCTCGGCGCGCTGGTCACCAGAGCCGACGGCCGCGCCTCCAGGACCGGGTCGGACGCGGTGCTCCGGACCACCGAGAGATGGGTCGCGGACCCGCTGGTAGAGGTCCACCAGCTCGTCGGCTCAGCCCCGGTGCGCCGTCGCTGGGCGGTCAGATCGCTGAGACGGTCCCACTGGTCCCCGTGCCGCACCACGTGGCTATCCGATCACGATGGAGACCACGGCTGCCGAGCTTCCCGCCGGCTGGCGGTAGCGGACCGGCTGGCGTCCGCCTCCGGCTCCCCTCCGGCGCCGAGGTCTAGGCTGCGGCCATGGCTGCCGACGCATCCGGTCCCCGCACCCTCGTGCTGGTCCGGCACGCCAAGTCCTCCTGGGACCTCGACGTCGACGACCACGACCGTCCGCTCTCCGGCCGCGGTCGTCGCGACGCTCAGGCCATCGGACGCTGGCTGACCGACCAGCGGGTCCGACCCGATCTGGTGCTGTGCTCGAGCGCAGCCCGTACGCGGGAGACCTGGGCCCGGACTGCGGCCTCCGGTCTGACCGACGTGCCCGTCCGGCTGGAGAGCAGTCTCTACCGCGCGTGGGTGCCCGAGCTCGTCACCATGCTCCGGGGGCTGCCGGACGCAGTCTCCACGGCTCTGCTGGTCGGTCATGCTCCCGGAGTTCCGGACCTGGTCGAGCACCTGTGTCCCCGGACCGACGCCGAGGACTGGAACCGGCTGGAGGCGAAGTTCCCCACCAGCGGGGTCGCCCTGGTCGAGGTCCCCGGGGCCTGGACCGAGATCGGCAAGGGGCGCGCCCGGCTGCGGCAGTTCGCCGTCCCTCGCGGCTGACCCCTCTCCCGAGACCCGGCGACCGAGCCACCGTCAGCTGGTGGCCAGGCCGGTCATCGGCCAGACCGGCTCCGCGTGGGTCACCAGGTCAGCGACCAGGCTGAGCTTGCCGACGGCGGTCGCGTCCGGGGGTCGGGGCTCCTCGCGCTGGACCCCCCCGGCTGCGGTCCGTGGCGTGGAGGCGGCGTCGTTCCGGAGCCGGTCCCGCGACCGTCGTGGGCCTGCAGAGCACCACCGCCGTAGTCCGTCGCCGTCTCGTCGCCGAACCGCGCCTGCACCTCCGCCCGCCGTGCAGACGTCAGGCCGAGCACCTCCGCGTAGTAGTGCCCCAGCTCGTGGCGGAGGTGGCCCAGCACCGTACGGACGGGCTCGGCCAGCTGGGCGCGGACCCGTTCGCGGTGCTCGTCGTCGGTCTCGGCGAGGTCCAGGGTGACCACGCCGTTGTGGTAGCCGGTGGTCACCGGGCCGCCCTGGGAGGAGAGCAGGTCGACGGCCAGGCCGTGGTAGCCATCACTCACCGGGACCGGGAGCCCGAGCTCGTCCAGCCCGACGACCAGGGTCGCTTCTCGGTCTCCGCCACCGCCCACTGCGCCAGCCCCGACGGCCGGCCGGCCGGCCGGGTCCGGGTCGTCAGCCGGCAGGCCGAGCACAGCCCCGCTGCCGAGCCCTCCTCCGCTACCCAGGTGCCGCCGCAGCGGCTGCGGTTGCGGCAGGGCGTGGCCATGGGTCCCGGGCCTGGCACCGCGGGTGGTCAGCGGGCCTCAGCCACCTCTCTTCAGCGGGCCTCGGCCCCCTTGATTTCTAGCGGGCCCCGGCCCCATCCGCGGTCTGCGGGCCGGGCGCCGACGGCGACGCGCGGCGGGCGACCACGGCGTACAGCGGGTCCCCCCGGTAGGGGGGCGCCGCGGGGGTCCGCAGCGAGACCTCCGCAGCGTCGAAGCCGCCGGCCTGCCGGACGTAACGGGCCACGATGGCGCACCGTCCGGCCTCGTCGGTGGCCAGCCACCCGTGCACCGCCTTGGTCGGGAAGCACCGGTTGGAGAAGGTGAGCACGAGCGGGGCCCCCGGCTTCAGCACCCGCGCGGCCTCGGCCAGCACCTCGACCGGCCGGACCAGGTAGTCCACCGAGACGCAGCACAGGACCGCGTCGAAGCTGGCGTCGGGAAAGGGCAGGGACGGCGCGAGGTTGAGGTCCCACGGGACCCGCTCGCTGGCCATCGGGTTCGCCGCCAGCTCGGCGGCGTTCAGCCCCAGCACGACGAGCTCGGCCGGCGGACGGCGCAGGTGCGACACCCACGACGACATCAGGTCCAGCACCCGTCGTCCCGGCGTCGAGCCGTCCACCCCGAGCTCGGCGTAGAGCTCCCCGACGGCGGCCACCGCTGCATCGTCGATGTGGGTGACGAGCCGGGTCGGCGCGTAGAAGACGGTGTCGGGGCTCGGGTCGTCCCGGTCGAAGAACCAGGCGGGGAAGGAGTCGTCAGTCACCGCCCCAGGGTCCGCCCCCCGACCAACTCGGACGCGCGCCACATTCCGATCAGGCACCCGGTCGGGCCCTCACCAGGTCAGGGCCGCGCACCGGCGGCCCGCACCACGTCGGGTCCGCTCAGGAGGTGGCGGCGGGCTCCTCGGCGGGAGCCATGTCCACCGACACCTTCATGGTGGACTTCTTGGCCTCGGTGAAGATGACGCCGCGCACCGGCGGGACGTCGCCGTAGTCACGCCCGAACGCCACCGTGGCGTGCGACTCGTCGATGACCCGGCGGTTGGTCGGGTCGAGATAGAGCCAGCCCGCCTCCGGCACCCAGCAGCCGACCCAGGCGTGGCTCGCGTCGGCGCCCACGAGCCGGGGCCGGCCGGGCCGCGGGCGGGTGGCCAGGTAGCCGCTGACGTAGCGACCACCCAGCCCGAGCGAGCGGAGACCGGCCACCATGAAGTGCGAGAAGTCCTGACAGACCCCGGTCCGGTTCTGGAGCAGGTCGGCCACCTTCTCCCCGATCGAGGTCGACCCGGAGCGGTAGGTGAAGTCGTCGTGGACCCGCTGCATCATCTCCACGGCCGCCTCGCCGAGGGGCCGGCCCGGGGTGAAGGAGACCCTCGTGTACGCCTCGATGCCGGCCGGGACGTCGACGTAGGGCGAGGGAAAGGTGAAGTCGGCCGCCTCCCAGGCGTCAGGCAGGTCGCCGCGGCGCTGCGGCCGTGCCTGCTCCCAGGGCAGCGCCAGGTGGGCGGGGTCGATGTCTGGGCGCTGCACCTCCACCGTGCTGATGGCGGTCACCACCAGTGAGGTGTGCGGCTCCACCACGTGGAAGAACGACTTCCGGTTGCCGTACAGGTCGGTGTGGTGGTGCAGCTCGGCCGGCGCCGGGTCGATCACGATCTCGTGCTCCAGACAGCTCTGCCAGTCCAGGTCCCGCGGCATCAGGTGGAACTGCCCGAAGCTGCCCGTCACGTCCGAGTCGTAGGTGTAGGTCGTCTTGTGGACGATCCGGTAGCGGGTCACGACGCCCCCCTGGCGTCGCCCGACCCGCTGCGACCCGGCTCCTGGCCACCGGCCTTCCACAGCGGCTGCTGCGTCGGGGGCAGCTGCTGGTACTGGTCCCGGATGGCCTCGGAGAGGTCGGCCAGCTGGGCGACGAGGCCTCCGAGGAAGTCCCTCAGGGCGGGGCGTTCCCCCTCCATGCAGGCGGTCATCTCCACCGGGTCGGCCGTCCGCAGCTGCTCGAGCAGACCGTCGAGCAGGCGGAGTGGCCGCGCGGTGGGCGAGGTGCTGGGGATGGCCCGGAGGTCGGTCTGGATCCGCAGCAGCTGGTAGGCCACCGACCGGGGGTTGCGCGCGTCCATCACCAGCAGATCGACGACCGCGTCGGTCCGGGCCCAGCCGCGGTAGCGGCGTCGGAAGGTGACGATCGACTCCGATGCGGTCAGCACCGCCTCGGCCACCAGACGGTCGACCTCGACCGAGGCCTGCCGGCACAGGGTGACGCGGAGCAGGGCCACGACCTGCAGCGCCCGCTCCAGCCCGCGGCCGGAGTCGAGCATGAACCAGCCGGGGTCGCGGGTCATGTTCTCGCTCACGATCCCGGCCAGGGCGAGCAGACCCGACAGGACCCGCTCACTGGCGTCGGCCAGCTGCAGCCCCTGGTCCTGCGGGGAGGAGGTGAGGAAGGCCAGGGCCCGCTCGATCTCGGCCATCACCATCCAGACGTCCTCGGACAGCTGGTCACGAACGCCCTGGGCGGCCAGCGACAGCGCGGCGATGGACTGGGCCGCGGTGCCCGTACGGTGCCGGTCGAGAAGCATCGAGCGCAGCTCGGGCATCATCTCCTGGCCCGGGCGAGTGAAGCCCGGGTAGGTGGTGGTGACGTGGGTCAGCGCCTGGAGGAGCACCTCCAGGGCCTGCCCGTCGCTGAGGTCGAGGTCGGTCTCCAAGGCGACGGTCCGGGCGGCCAGCACCAGACGCAGCACGTCCTCGGCCCGCTCGGCGTAGCGGCCGAACCAGAAGAGGTCGCTCAGCACCCGGGGCACCATCGAGGCGGCCGCGGAGCCGGCGGTCAGCACCGTCCGGTCCTCGTCGGGCCGGGGGTCGGGGACCTGCAGGGCCGGGATGGCCCCGCTGCTCACGACCCAGACGTCCTTGGCCAGACCGCCGTCGGGAGCGGTGACCATCGGGCCCTGCCGGGGCGACTCGTCGCTGACCCGGGCCAGACCGCCGAGCATCGCGGTGTAGGAGCTCCCGCTGCGGACCGCGAACGACCGCAGCACGACCGGACGGCGGACCAGCTGCTCACGATGGGTGGTGGGGGCTGACGACAGCTGCATCACTTCCTGCCCGACGAAGCGGTGCGGGGCGGCGGCGATCCGGTCCCGGACGCGCTTCCGCTGGGCGGCGTCGAGCTCGGAACCGAGCACGCTGCGTCCCTGGCCGCGGCTGGTCGGACGGATGACCAGCTCGTCCAGGTGGGCCAGGACGTGGCTGAGGGAGGCGGGGTCACCGCACCACCAGGTCTGCACCGAGGGCAGCCGCAGCGGGGCGCCGAGCAGCCGCTCGCACAGCTCCGGCAGAAACGGCAGCAGCGCCGGGTTCTCCAGCACGCCCGAGCCCAGGCTGTTGACCACGCTGACCGTGCCCTGACGGACGCACTCCAGCAGCCCGGTGACCCCCAGCCGGGAGCCGCCCCGGAGCTCAAGAGCGTCCATCCAGCTGGAGTCGACGCGCCGAAGGATGACGTCGACCTGCTCCAGCTTGCCCACCCCGCGGGTCCAGACCCTCCCGTCCCGGACGGTGAGGTCGCTGCCCTCCATCAGCGGGAAGCCGAGCAGGGAGGCCACGAACGCCTGGTCGAAGGCGGTCTCGGAGTGGGTGCCCGGGCTCAGCACGACGACCCGGGGGTCCTCGACGTGCGGCGGAGCCGCGTTGATCAGGGCGTGCCGCATGGCCTGGAAGAACGGGGTCAGGCGGTGCAGGTGCGCGTGGTGGTAGATCTCCGGCATCACCCGCGACACGACGCGCCGGTTCTGCATGGCGAAGCCGGCCCCCGAGGGAGCCTGGGTGCGGTCGGCCATCACCTTCCACTGACCGGCCGCGTCCCGGCCCAGGTCGGCAGCGACCATGAACAGCCGTTGGCTGGAGACGGCCTCGTTGCCCACCAGCACCCGCAGGTACTCCTCGTGGTCCAGGACCGCGGCCGCCGGAAGCAGCGAGCGTGACAGCAGGCGCCGGGCGCCGTACAGGTCGGAGAGGATCGCGTCCAGCAGCTCGGAGCGCTGGACCACCCCCGCCTCCAGACCGGCCCACTCCCGCTCGTCGAGCACCAGCGGCACCGGGTCGAGCCGCCACGGGGTCGGTGAGGTGGTGGTCGCCGTCGGCCGGGTCAACTCGTCGGCGATGGTCATCCCCGCACCCGGGCTCGGGGTGTAGGTGACGTTGTCGTCCTCGAGCAGCCGGGACACCTCACGGGTGGCGTGCACCAGGTCGGTCTCGGCGAACTCGTCCAGCCCGTCGACCAGGGCCGACCAGCCGGGACGGACCGAGCCGTCGGGCGCGGCGAACTCGTCGAACGGGGGTGCGGACTCGAACATGTCCAGCTGGCCGGCTGCAGCCAGGTACTTGCCCAGGACGGTCATGCTCGGCTCCCCCGGGAGGGCGGCCTCATGGGCGTCCCCAGCGCCGAGGCAGGTGCCGGCGCAGGTCGAGCGTCAGCGGGTACTCGGTCTCCCCCGCCGCCCGCCAGAGCAGCTGGGCGTCGAGGTCGTCGACGTGGATCACCCCGGTCGTGTGGCCCATGGCCTCGAAGCGGCGGGCCCGGCGGGCCTCGGCCTCGTTGGCGTTGACCGGGGGGTGGTCGTAGCTGCGGCCGCCCGGATGCACCACGTGGTAGGTGGCCCCACCCAGGGAGACCCGGCTGGAGCGGTCCACCACGTCGAAGTGCAGCGGGGAGTCGATCTCCAGGGTCGGGTGCAGCGAGGACCAGGGCTTCCAGGCGCGGTAGCGGACCCCGGCCACGTACACCCCGGTCGTTCCGGTGGGGCTCAACGGCACGGCGCGACCGTTGCAGGTGAGCACGTGCTGCTCGGGCACGAAGCCGCTCACCTGGACCTGCAGCCGCTCGGCGGAGGAGTCGACGTAGCGGGCCGTCCCCCCGGAGGTGGCCTCCTCGCCCAGCACGTGCCACGGCTCGATCGCGGTCCGCAGCTCCAGCTCGACCGCGCCCGCCTGCGCGATGCCGATCCGCGGGAAGCGGAACTCCAGGTAGGGCGCGAACCAGGTCGGGTCCATGTCGTAACCGTGGGCGCGAAGGTCGACCACTACGTTGGCGATGTCGGCCATCGCGAAGTGCGGCAGCAGGAAGCGCTCGTGCAGCTGCGTGCCCCAGCGGACCAGCGGTGAGCTGTACGGCTCCTCGGCGAACCGGGACACCAGGGCCCGGACCAGCAGAGCCTGGACCAGGGCCATGTCGGGGTGCGGCGGCATCTCGAAACCGCGCAGCTCGAGCAGTCCGAGGCGACCCCGGGAGGAGTCGGGGCTGTAGAGCTTGTCGATGCAGAACTCGGCCCGGTGCGTGTTGCCGGTCAGGTCGGTGAGCAGGTGCCGCAGCGCCCGGTCGGTGACCCAGGGCCGGTTCTCGTGGTCGATGGAGGCTTCGATCTCGGCGAAGGAGATCTCCATCTCGTACAGGTTCTCCGGTCGGCCCTCGTCGAAGCGCGGTGCCTGGCTGGTCGGGCCGATGAACCGGCCCGAGAACAGGTAGGACAGCGAGGGGTGGTGCTGCCAGAAGGTGATCAGGCTGACCAGCAGGTCGGGTCGCAGCAACATCGGTGAGGCGGCAGGCTCGGCCCCGCCGAGCGTGATGTGGTTGCCCCCGCCGGTCCCGCTGTGCCGGCCGTCGTGCGCGAAGGTCTCGGTGCCCAGCCGCTGCTCGCGGGCCAGTGCGTACAGCGTGTGGGTGAGCTCGGAGAGCTCGGTCCAGCTCGAGGTGGGGTGCACGTTGACCTCGATCACCCCGGGGTCGGGGGTGACCATCAGCACCTTGATCCGCGCGTCCGGCGGCGGCCCGTAGCCCTCCAGGATGACCTTGGTACCGGTCCGCTCGGCGACGTCCTCGACCAGGGACACCAGCTCGGCGAACTTCTCCAGCTTCTCCAGCGGGGGCAGGAACAGGTACACGTAGCCCTCACGGGCCTGCACCACCAGCGCGGTCCGGGACTTGGTCTCCGACGGCTCGACCATCGTCGCCCGGGCGTCACCGACCACCTCGTCCAGGGGCGGTCCCGCCTTGACGTAGCTCTCCTCGCCGACGTAGTCGGGGTCCTCCCACGACAGGGAAGTGAGCGGCAGCCGCATGCCGGCCGGGGAGTCGCCGGGGACCAGCACGAGCCGGTCCCGGCGGGTCCGCCAGTTGGGGCTGGCCCAGCCGTCGCCGAACCAGTGCGGCATCAGCGGCAGCGCCCAGGCGAGGACCCGGGTCTGGCCCTCGTCGAGTTCGGTGACCAGCTCCGGCCCGGCCTGGGCGGGGTCGAGGCCGGGTCGGGGTCCGGCCGGCTGGCGCACCTCGGCGACCAGGGCGGCTAGGGGGTCGTCGTAGCAGGGGCGCAGCTGCGCCTCGGGCAGCCCGAGCTCCTCGGTCAGGGCGGCGGCCAACGCGGCCGCCTTCTCCTCCGCGTCGGACACGGCGTCGGCCGGGTCGAACGGGTCGGCGAAGAGCGTCGTGTCCTCCCAGAGCGACCCGCCGTCGGTCCGCCAGATCAGCCCGATCTGCCAGCGCGGCAGCACCTCCCCGGGGTACCACTTGCCCTGGCTGCGCTGCACCAGCCCGCCCGGGGCGAAGCGCTGGCCCAGCGCGCCGGCCAGCCGGTTGGCCATGGAGCGCTTCTCCGGCCCGTCGGCGGCCACCGTCCACTGCGGGGAGACCATGTCATCGGTGGAGACGAACGTCGGCTCGCCGCCCTGGGTCAGGGCGATCCCGGCGGCGGCCAGGCGCTCGTCCACCTCGGTGCCGACGCGCTGCAGCTGGTCGGTCTGCTGCGTCGTGTACGGCTTGGTGACGCGCGGGTCCTCGTGGATCCGGCGGACGACGTTGGAGAACCCCATCACCGTGTCGGCGGGCTCGATCGCGCCGGAGATGGCGGCCGAGGACGAGGGGTGCGGGGTCGCCGCCAAGGGGATGTGGCCCTCGCCCGCGTACAGGGCCGAGGTCGGGTCGAGCCCGATCCAGCCCGCGCCGGGGACGTAGACCTCGGCCCAGGCGTGCAGGTCGGTGAAGTCCTCGGCGGGACCGCTCGGCCCGTCGAGGCTCTTCTGGTCTGACTTCAGCTGGACGAGGTAGCCGGACACGAACCGGGCGGCGAGCCCGAAGTGCCGCAGGGCCGTGACCAGCAGCCAGGCCGAGTCCCGGCAGGAGCCGATCCGGCGCTGGAGCGTCTCGTCGGGGGTCTGCACCCCCGCCTCCATCCGGACCGAGTAGGCGACGTCGGCGTTGACCGCGCCGTTCAGCGCGCTCAGAAAATTGATGGTCGGCACCGGAGTGCCGATATCTACCGGGAGCTGGGCCAGCCAAGCGTCCAGCCGGGGGCCTAGGGCCGAGTCCGGGGAGTCCAGGTAGGGCTGCAGGTCCGAGGCCAGCTCGGCGGGGTAGACGAAGGGGAACGTCTCGGCGTAGTCCTCCATGAAGAAGTCGAACGGGTTGATCACCCCCATGTCGGCCACCAGCCCGACGGTGATGTCGAGCTCGGCGGCCGGGTTGGGGAACACCACCCGGGCCAGGTAGTTGCCGAACGGGTCCTGCTGCCAGTTGACGAAGTGGTCGGACGGGCTGATGGTCAGCGAGTACGCCTCGATCGGGGTCCGCGAGTGCGGCGCGGGGCGCAGCCGGATCACGTGCGGGTACAGCTTGATGGGCCGGTCGAAGGTGTACGTCGTCCGGTGCTCGATGGCCACCTTGATGCTCATCGGCCGACCTGGGGACTCGCGGGGCAACAGGGCATCAAGATCTCCTCTGGGCTCGTCCCCCGCGGCCCGCACCCACGGCGCCGGGGGTGCGGTCAGCGGAAGTCGAGCCCGACGACGGGCAGCGACCGGAGCGGGCTCAGTAGCGGTAGTGGTCGGACTTGTACGGGCCCTGCGGCGAGATGCCGAGGTAGTCGGCCTGCTTGGGGGTCAGCTCGGTGAGCCGGACGCCGAGCGCGGCCAGGTGCAGCCGGGCGACCTCCTCGTCCAGGTGCTTGGGCAGCGTGTAGACCCCTAGCGGGTACTCCCCCGGCTTGGTGTAGAGCTCGATCTGGGCCATCACCTGGTTGGTGAAGGAGTTGCTCATCACGAAGCTGGGGTGACCGGTGGCGTTGCCGAGGTTCATCAGACGCCCCTCGCTGAGCACGATGATGCTGTGCGGGCCGTCGGGGCCGTCCTCGAACTGCCACTCGTCGACCTGCGGCTTGATGTTGACCTTGGTGGCGCCCGGCAGCGCGGCCAGACCGGCGATCTCGATCTCGTTGTCGAAGTGGCCGATGTTGGACACGATGGCCTGGTGCTTCATCCGGGCCATCTGGTCGGCGGTGATGACGTCGCGGTTCCCGGTGGCGGTGACGTAGATGTCGGCGTACGGGAGCACGTCCTCCAGTGTCGCGACCTGGTACCCGTCCATCGCGGCCTGCAGCGCGCAGATGGGGTCGACCTCGGTGACGATGACCCGGGCTCCCTGGCCGCGCAGCGACTCCGCACAGCCCTTGCCCACGTCGCCGTAGCCGCAGACCACGGCCACCTTGCCGCCGATCATCACGTCGGTGGCCCGGTTGATGCCGTCGATCAGGGAGTGGCGGCAGCCGTAGAGGTTGTCGAACTT